>JBATIW010000421.1:0-7205 GCA_049668005.1 Maribacter sp. | reverse complement strand
CCAAAATAGATCTCGTGGGTATAATGAGAGGAAAATAGGATCTGTATATGGTTCTTTGGAATTGTCTTATGACCGTTGGGCATATCTTACCTTTACGGGTAGGAATGACTGGTTCTCTACACTTTCTTTTCCAGGAAAGGAAACCTCCAATAATGTTTTCTACCCATCTGCAAATGCTAGTTTAGTATTGTCAGATGCTCTCACAATGCCAGAATCCATTACCTTCTTAAAATTAAGAGGTGGTTATTCTGAAGTTGGTGGTGGTGGAGACATAGCTTACCAATTGGCTCCAACATTTGAATTGTTCGGGCAAGGACATTTAGGCCAACCACTTGGCCGTGTTAGCGGTGGTACGGTTCCAAATGCCAATTTGGTGCCTTGGAGTAAAAGCGAAATTGAGATTGGTCTTGATGCCAAATTTTTTAATAACCGATTAGCTTTGGATTTGGCGTTCTATAAAAATGAAACCACTAATGATATCGTGAATGCAACAACATCCGTATTCTCAGGGTACAATTCTGCAACTGCCAACTTAGGTGAATTGGAGAATAAAGGGGTTGAATTTTTAATTTCCATTACGCCCATCCGAACTGAGAATTTTAATTGGACCTCTAGTTTTAATGGATCCTTCAATGAAAGTATGATTGTTGAAACCAATCCTGAAGGGCAACCCGTAAGTTTGGAAGAGCCCCGTACACGTAACGTAAGAATACAACATGAAGTTGGCCAGCGATTTGGAAAAATCGTAGGTGTAGGTTTTGTTCGTGATAATGGCGGAAACATTGTATATGATCTGAATTCTGAAGGCGTGCCGTTGGCCCGACTAGGCGATCGTATTATTCTAGGTGATGGTGTGGCTCCTTGGGCAATGGGTTGGAGCAATAATTTTAGATTTGGTAATTTTAACTTTAACTTCTTAATCGATGGTAAATTTGGTGGACAAGTATTCTCCGGAACCAATACAGTAGCCTACGGCAGTGGTCTGCATAAGGAAACGCTTGAGGGTAGGGTTAATGGACTCACTGTGACAGGAGTAGATGGAGCTACATTTGATGCAGATGCTGGTACAGGCCAATCGTTTACTGCAACAATAGCACCAGAATTTTTAGCCAATTATTACGGTAGATTAAGTGGCATAGCCGAACAGTTTGTAGAAGATGCCGATTTTATTAAATTCCGTGAATTCAGTTTTGGATACAACTTTCCTAATGAGATCTTGGACAGAACGTTCTTAACAAGCGCAAATATTTCGGTTATAGGAAGAAACTTGTTCTATATAAAGAGAAGTGCTGACAATATTGATCCAGAAAGTGCTTATAATGCTGGTAACTCCCAAGGACTTGAGTATTTTGGGGTTCCTTCAACAAGGAGTTATGGTCTTAGTGTAAATGTTAAATTTTAAAAAAATAAAATAATGAAAAAGTTACTATTCATATTATCATTTGCTTTAGTACTGGGTTCGTGTGATAATGGTTTTGAGGAGCTTAACGTAAATCCTACAAAACCAAGTCAGGTTCCAGTGACAAGTAAGCTAACCGCTGCCCAATTATTCACATCTGGAGAGCGTTACGAAAATTGGAGAACAGGTTTGATCTATCAATCTACCATGATGCAGCACTATGCAACAACAGCAGGCTACTGGGATGGGGATAAATACACTTGGAACAGAGGTTATGCCTCTTCCTTGATTGATCGTTATTATGGCAATGCCGTAAAAACGCTTGTTGACATGCAAGCTCAATTGGATCAAGAAGAAGCTCCAGAGGAAATGAAGGCGATTACTCGAATACTCAAGGTTTTTGTCTTTTCAAGACTTACAGACCTGTATGGTGATGTTCCTTATAGCGAAGCAGGAAAAGCAGTTACGGAAGGTATATTATTACCAAAATATGATGCACAAAGTGACATATATGCTGATTTGTTAAAAGAGCTGGAAGAATCTGCTGCCGCATTGGGTTCGGGTACTTCAGGCTTTGGATCTGCTGATTTGTTTTATGGAGGGGATCAGGCAAAATGGAAACGATTTGCCAATTCAATGATGTTGCGTCTAGGGTTGCGTTTGATTAAGGTTGACGCAGCAGGGGCCCAAGCTTGGGCTACCAAGGCGATTGCAGGTGGCGTAATGGAGTCCAACGCCGATATTGCTTATGTGCCACATACGGTTGGACCAGAAGGAGTTAATCAAAACGGAATTGGGGAAGTTTTCCAAGCCGATGGAAATCAAAGGATGAGTAAGACATTCATCGACTTCTTACAGGATGATCCAAGATTACCAATTTTAGCTGCTAGACGATCTGATGGAAGTACTGATCCAGCAGATTTAATAGGCTTTCCTAATGGGTTGGATTTAGAAATGTTGCTTGCAGATACAGGAGAGGAAAATACGGACGCATATGCAGAGCCCAATCGTCTAATAATGACACGTCGGGATTCTCCTATGTTCTTCCAGACCTATGCAGAAGTAGAGTTTATGTTGGCCGAAGCGGCTGAACGTTGGGGTCTTGCCGGAGGGAATCCAGAGCCTCATTATAATGCAGGGGTTAGGGCTGCTATGAAAATGTATGAATTGGATTCGCCCGATGCTGCAATTGCCGATGCTGATATCGATGCTTATTTGGCGGCAAAACCATTTGATGCAGCCAATGCATTAGAGCAAATAAACACACAATATTGGGCGGCTACTTACCTGAATGAATATGAGACATTTTCCAATTGGAGAAGAACAGGTTTCCCCGTATTGGTTCCTGTTAACTATCCTGGAAATGAGACAGGGGGTACCATTCCAAGAAGAATGACGTATTCTGTAGGAGATCAGGCCAATAACCCTGACAATTATAACGAAGCAGTTTCCAGGCAAGGACCTGATTTATTAACCACCCGTGTTTGGTGGGATGTACCATAATCATTATGTTGTTCTCTAAGCATTTTATATTTAATTTTGGAGAGAGTTAGTTTGATAAAGGAGAGGAAACTCTCCTTTATTTATTGTGTTAATTTAATTTAATATGTTGTCTATTAATTCTAATCGGTTATGGATAGCAGTACCACTTTGCTTTTTACTGCTTTCAAACTTTTCATTGGCTCAGGTCAATAAAAGGTTTACGCTTCTAAATGCAAATCAATCAGGAATTGACTTTGTCAATAAAGTAAAAGACACTAGGAATCGTAATATTCTTCTCTATTCCAATTTCTACGGAGGTGCCGGAGTGGGTGTTGGAGATTTCAATAATGATGGGCTTCAAGATGTTTATTTTGCCGGCAATATGGTTGACGATAAGCTTTATTTCAACCAAGGTAATTTGAAATTTAAGGATGTAACCAAAGCATCAGGAATTAAGGATGATGGGGGATGGTCTACAGGAGTCACTGTCGCGGATGTCAATAATGATGGGTATCTGGATATTTACGTAAGTAGGGAACTATATGATAAAAAACCCAAATGGAGAACAAATCTGTTATACATAAATAATGGGGATGGTACTTTCAAAGAATCAGCTAAAAGTTATGGAGTAGCTAATTCGGGAAGAACCAGGCACGCCACTTTTTTGGATTATAACAAGGATGGTTTTTTGGACTTGTTTCTATTGACACAGCCACCAAACCCAGGGAGTTATTCAGAATTATCGGGAACTACCCTTCTTAAACCCGAATACCATTTAGTGTTATATAAAAACACCGGGAATAATACATTTATTGATGTGAGTGAATCTTCAGGAATCAATAAGACCGGTTTCCCAAATGCAGTTTCTGTGAGCGACCTAAATAACGATGGTTGGGAGGACCTATATGTTACCAATGATTTTTATGCTCCCGATTTTATTTTTTTGAACAACAAAGACGGAACCTTTACTAATGTGGCAAATGAAGCGCTTAATCATATGTCTTACTATAGTATGGGTATCGATGTTGCCGACCTGAATAATGACAATTATTTGGATGTATTTGTCTTGGATATGGTCGCTGAGGACAATTTTAGATTAAAGTCCAATATGAGTGGTATGAATCCCGATTCTTTTTGGAAAGTGGTCGATGATGGGGGGCACTACCAATATATGTACAATGCTTTGCAATTAAATAATGGGAATATGACTTTTAGTGATATTGCCCAATTTACAGGCATGGCAGCAACAGATTGGAGTTGGTCAAATTTAATTGCGGATTTTGATAATGATGGTTTAAAAGATACCCACATAACCAACGGATTGCTTCGGGATATTAGAAACACAGATGCTGATAAAAGAATTGGTAAGTATATTACGGAAACGGCGAATAAATGGGTGAAGGAAAACCCAGATGGTGGCGATGTCAGTATATGGGATATACTAGACCTAAATAAGGCTTTATCATTGGTCCCTTCGCAACCATTAAAGAATTATGCATTCAAAAATCAAGGAGATTTGGAGTTCACACAAATTGCTGAAGAATGGGGGTTAGATCAAGAATCATTTTCGAATGGATCGGCCTATGCAGATTTTGACAATGATGGGGATTTGGATATTGTGGTGAACAACATTAATGATAAGGCCTTTGTTTATAGGAATAACTCTGAATCTTTCACAAAAACAAATTTTCTTAGAATTGAGTTGTTGGATGTCAATGATAAACCCGTTTTCGGATCAAGGGTTAAGCTATTCACTAAGGGGAAAATGCAGGTAAGTGAAACCACCAATGTAAGGGGTATTTATTCTACGAGTGAATCCATACTACACTTTGGTTTAGGTGAGATCACCAAGGTTGATAGTATTCAGGTATTATGGCCTAATTCAAAGAGTACAGTTAAATATGATATTGCTTCAAATCAAACTATAAAACTTAAAAACGATATTTCCAATGTATTGGAAAGCATAAATTTTGATGCTACACCAGCATCGAATTTTGAGGAAATCACAGCATCATTTGGCATTAAACATGCACACAGTGAAAATGTCTACGATGATTTTGAACAACAAATTCTAATGCCCCATAAGATGTCGCAATTTGGTCCCGCAATGACCATTGGTGACATTAATAATGATGGATTGGATGATTTGTTCATTGGAGCAGCAACAGGCCATGAAGCTGTTCTTTACATTCAGAAAACTGATGGGGATTTTGAAAAAAGTTCTGAAGAATTATGGAAAAAGGAGGATGACTATGAAGATGTAGATGCCCTTTTCGTTGATATAAATGGCGATGGTTTTAAAGATTTGTATGTAGTAAGTGGCGGTAATGAATATCCCGTAAATGATTTGCACTACGTTGATCGCTTATATTTAAATGATGGCCAAGGCAACTTTTCAAAAGGAGCGATTCCCGGTGTAGGTAGAATGAGTGGTTCTAAGGTTATTCCTGCGGATATTGATAATGATGGGGATATGGATTTGTTCGTGGGTGGAAGGCATACCCCTCACTATTATCCTTTGCCCGCTACAAGTATGATTCTGGTTAATGAAAATGGACAATTAGTTAACAAAACCAATGTAAATGCCCCTGATTTGATTAATGTTGGAATGATTACAGATGCTGTCTGGGATGATTATGATATGGATGGTGATCAGGATTTGATTGCTGTGGGCGAATGGATGGCAATAACAATCTTTGAAAATATCGACGGAATCTTTGCAAAAAATTCAATCCCTGATTTGGAAAATACCAAAGGGTGGTGGTTTAGCCTGGACAAAGGTGATTTTGATGGCGACGGGGATACGGATTTTATCGCAGGCAACCTAGGATTGAACTATAAATACAAAACATCTGAAAACGCACCCTTTGACATTTATTATAATGACTTTGATGGCAATGGTAATTATGACATTGTGTTAGGCTATTACAATAAAAATAAGCATTACCCATTACGTGGGTTTTCATGCTCAGCACAACAAATACCAGGTTTAAAAAATAAGATCAAGAAATACGATGTTTTTGCATCCTTGGAGATTGATCAAGTTTACGGGGAGAGCAATTTGAATAATTCATTACATCTTGTAACCGATACCTTTGCTTCCAAGTATATTGAGAATATGGGCAATGGTAGTTTTAGGTTACGAGAGCTGCCCAATGAGACACAGCTATCAAATATTAACGACACGACAATACTCGATTTCAATAATGATGGAAATTTGGATGTTTTGGCGGTCGGCAATTTATTTGTTTCTGAAATTGAAACACCACGAAATGACGCTAGTAACGGTAGTCTTTTGTTAGGTGATGGTAAAGGAGCGTTTAATGCTGTTCCCGGTCATGAAAGTGGTTTTTTTGCGAGGAGCGATGCAAAAAAGATAGGATTGTTGAAGAATAAAGGAAATAGCATAATTGTGGTAGCCAATAACAACGATACGGTCCAATTTTTTAAGGTAAGAAAGGGGAAAAATCCGGATTTGGAATAAAAACGGGCTAAAACAAAAAAGCAAGCTTTATGTTTTAGCCTGCTTTTTGATTTATTCGTGACCTCGACAGGATTCAAACCTGTAACCTTCTGAGCCGTAATCAGATGCGCTATTCAGTTGCGCCACGAGGCCGTTTATAGGGCTGCAAATATATTTCTTTTTAACTTTACCGCAAAATAACCAGAACCTATTTAAATGAAATTAAAAACCTTTATTAGGGATATTCCCGATTTTCCATCAAAAGGGGTAGTGTTTCGGGATATTACGCCACTTTTGAAAGACTCAGATGCCTTAAAATTCACTGAAAATGCCTTGTTACAGCTTTTAGGAAATGTCAAAGTAGATAAAGTTGTGGGTATGGAAAGCAGGGGTTTCTTTTTTGCCCCAATACTGGCTGTTAGATTAAATGCGGGCTTTGTGCCTGTTCGTAAGGCTGGAAAGCTGCCAGGTGAAACAATTGGACAAGAGTATGACTTGGAATATGGTACAGATGTCTTGGAGATGCATGCTGATGCCATACGAAAAGGGGATAGGGTATTGGTTCATGATGATGTTTTGGCCACTGGGGGTACAGCAAATGCTACCTGTAGACTTATTGAAAAAATGGGCGGGGAAATAGTGCAATGCAATTTTCTTTTGGAACTTGACTTTTTAAATGGAAAGGATAAATTATTGGACTATGCTGTGAAGTCTTTACTGCATTATTAGCCCAAGGCCTTCGTGGTTACAAAATAGCGCCATCCTATTATGGCCAGTTGAAATTTAGAAGCCTTGGAAAGATCCAGTTGCCGTTTGCTAAATGAAGGAAACACAATTTTGTTCACTTTAGCCAAAAATATA
>JBATIW010000420.1:0-3669 GCA_049668005.1 Maribacter sp. | reverse complement strand
GGTATGTGCACCACTGTAGTGTCTATAACCTGTAAGGGGTCTTTCATCACATAGGACATTCCGTAATAATCGGTATCCAGAATTGAAGAGGTGTGGGTCGCTAAATGGCGTATGGTGATTGCTTCTTCAGGGTAATGCGGATTTTTAACCTCATAAGGCAAATAATTATTGATGGGGTCATCCAAATTTAACTTCCCTAATTCCTGCGCTTTGAGCAAGGAAATCCCAATAAGGGTCTTTGAGATCGAGGCAATATTCTGTACCGTGTTTTTGGTATAGGGTTTTTGCGCAACTATATTGGCTTGGCCAAAACCTTTGCTGTACAAGATGGCCGAATCATTGACGATGGCAACAGAAAACCCATTGATAAAACCTTGTTCGTGGATCTTTTGAAGTGCCGCGGTCAAAGAATTAGTCAGGGTATTGATTTGAGCATCTACCTTCGTCTCTTGTTTGTTGTTGTTCTTGCAGGCGAACAGCAAGGATAAACATAGTACCACTATAATCTTATTCATACTTGTTCATTGTTAGGAACGTGAATATACGGAGAGAATTTCAATATCCTTAATCCAAATTCCGAATGTCAAGTTTGGAGTTTTGGGTTGCCGATATTCTGCGAACAAAGAGTAGTAATTAGTGGTCGGTATTGCATAGGCATTTGTGCTACCATTGATAATTTAAATTTCAAAGTATGACAAATGTTAGTATTTGGGCAAGTAATAAAAGATAATTTTGTCTCAATATAAAAAAATGGATTATGAGCAATGACAAAGCGTGTTTGGTTTGTAAAAAATCATCCAATGAAGTACCAGTGACTACATTTTATTATCAGGAAAGTGAATTTTATATCTGTCCACAACATATGCCTGTTTTAATTCACAACCCCCAGGAATTAACAGGTTTATTGAATGGTGTGGATAAATTACAGGGAGGGTAAAAAAGTGCAAACTAAAATCGGGAACTTCTAAGGCTTGCCTAATAAACAACTTAGGTGTCTAATGTCAGCCTTTTTCGTTATTTCCTGGAATACAGGGTGTAATAGATGCGGGCATCGATTTGATGATCTGCTTCTTCATTGAAATGTTCTAACTGTGCAACTATTTTGTTGTATACATTGGTCTCGCCAAACTTGCCCGCAAATAGTTCGTAATGGTCGCTATCCGCTAATATTAAATGACCCAAGTTGGCCGAATTGATCTCAAAGTCCAACTGAGCCTTGACCTTGTTTTTCAAATGCAAGTTTTGTATATCCAAATCGGTGAAGTCCACCTCATGATCATAGTTTAGCTCTTGTTTTGTAGGAGGCGTTACTCCAAGTTGTCTTAAAGTGTCATCGAGTAGCATCTCAAAATCATAAATGAGGATTTGGCCAGCGGGTTTTGTTACTTTTAAAAGTTTATTGATCAATAGCTGGGTTTTGGCATAATAAAGGGAGCCTGCAAATGTGATGATATCAAAGCTACTGGCCGCGAACTCCAAATCCTGACCATTACAGTGTTGATACTCAATTTGTTCGTGGGGTATGGCATTCCGTAACATGGACGCACTGGGGTCAATCGCGATGACCTTTTCGCAACAATTGGCAAGGGCCAAGGCAGATTGTCCCGTACCACAGCCAACATCCAATCCCAATGCAAAATGCGCATTGCCCAAGGCTTTTATAAGAATGGGCCAATGTAAGGATGGCCGATAAGCGGCATAGTGTTTAGCGGTGATGGGGTCGTATTCGGTGGACATAACGATTACCTAACTTTTGCCAACGTAGCTAACCAGGACTTGATCTGACTAAACAGGGTAAAATTTTCGATGACCCGTACTTGCCCGTTAAAGCCCCATTTATCCCTTTCTTTTGGATTATTGAGCATTGTTTTTAGCATATTTGCCAAACGGGGAATATCGGTGGGGTCCTCATTTATTTTGCCGTTGATATCGTGCTGTACCTGAAACCGCAAACCTGCTGCACCTGATACCAAAACCGGTCGTTGTTTCCACATGGCTTCGGTGGCCGTTAACCCAAAGCCCTCTTGAATGGAATTTTGAACGACAATATTCGAAAAGCGCTGAAGAGCATTTACGATCAATGCATTCTCTTTAGGATTCTCTAGTGGTAGTAGCAGTATGGCAATATCATCCTGTAGTTTGGAATCAATGCTTTTGTATTGTTCGATCAACTCGTTCAACACTTCCTCACCTTCCGGATCGTCAGATACATATGCAGGATCGGGTCCACCCAAGATCAATCGGGTGGCATCGATTCTTTTGTAAGAGACACTGGAGGTATCTAGCGATGCTTTATTTTCAATTTTCATCATAATAAAGGCATCCATAAGTTCTTTAAAACCTTTTAGCCGATCCCAACGGGAGATCTCGGTAATGGTGGGTCTATAGATAATATCCAAATTACTGTTGTGGTTAACGGTGTTAAAGCTGCCATCTGGCATTACACGGCGTGCCTGATGGTCGTAAAATCCGTAGAGCAAAGGTTCACGGCCATTAGCGATTCCAGCTTGTAATAAGATGCTGATACATTTGTCTGTATGTAATGCCCTGTTCTTATGGCTCAAGGGGTCAATGGCAGGGGGGATAATGTCGGTTTTTTGCTTCAGTTCTTCTGGAACATAAGAGGGAAGGCTGAAAACGAAGTGGTTGTAAGCATCATAGTAGCGCGACAGAAAAGACCATACGCCTTTGGTAGTTTCATTTTGCTCCTCTAAACCAATATGACATCGCCATATTGTTTTTACATTTCGCTTTTTTTTGATCATGGAAGCGAGTGGCATGGGTTGTGGGTCATGGATCACCACCAGGTCCCCATCTTGTATTGCAGCGACTGCTTTATCTGCATTCTGGGCATTTACTTTTTCAAAAATGGCACGATCTTCATCGGTGAAAATACCGCTACCACTGCCATGTATGGCATTGTGGATTCTTTTGGTCAGATTGAAAAAAGCCTGGTCACTTGCCTCAATGACCATCCACTCAATTTTTACACCCAGAGCGCGCATGATCCGCATTTGGCTAGGAAGCATCTCTGCTACTCCACCACCAGTTGCTGTTGAATTGATCATCCATATGGTACACCCTTTAAGGTCGGAAACGGAATGTTTTGTGGTCCCTAAAAACTCATCCACTAAATTTTTTAGGCTGCCATACGCCTTGTAATCCTCAATTTTGGCTCCTTCTTTGACATTGATTTTTTGCATAATTGTTTATTTGGTTGCAGGTTAGTTAAAGTTAGTAAGTTTACTTTGGATATGTGAATGAAAATGATAAAAAGGAAGTAATAAATTGCGAGAACTATTTATTTCGTGGCAGGGTTTTAAAAAAATCCCAAATAACATCACAGGCAACGATATCGCGATTGGTCTTCCCAATCCAGCGCTCACCCAAATATTGTTTCCCGCCGGGCCACGTATGACCGCCTCCATTTACAGTATACAAGACCAGAGCTCCCTGTTCTTTGCAATTGGTGTATTTGGTAACACTTACCGAAGTGCCATCATCAGCGGTATTCGGCAGGTCAATCTTATCTTGTTTGACCTCACAGTCATTTTTAGTTTTCCAAAAAGCGACAATTTCATCCGTAGCGACAATTTCACCCCTAGTCTTCCGAAACACCTTTACCGGGCCACCATCGTAAGGCACCAAAAGGTCATCGGTACCGTTCAT
>JBATIW010000419.1:0-12862 GCA_049668005.1 Maribacter sp. | reverse complement strand
GATACAATGAAGAAGGTAAGTTTTTACCTTGGGTGATGCGTATTGCACATAATCTGATTATAGATCATTTTAGAAAGAATAGTAGGATGCCCTTATTTGAAGGTACCAGTTCATTTAATATTTTCTCGGTAATTAGCGATGAAAAGTTGAATATAGAGAGGCAATTGATAAAAAACCAAATTGATGAAGATTTGATTTTGCTTATAGATGAATTACCAGTAGACCAAAGAGATGTTTTGGTAATGCGTATATATAAGGATATGAGCTTCAAGGAAATTTCCGAAAATACTGGGGTTAGTATAAACACGGCATTGGGACGAATGCGTTATGCATTGATAAACCTTAGAAAGATCATTGAGGAGAATAATATTATTTTAACGAATTAATCACTCCATAGGTCGAGCATTGAATAGTTTTGACGAATTAAAAGGCCTTAGGTCGAACGTATTTACTATATTTAACCATGTTGCGTTTTCCTTAATGAAACAATACTGAAAAAACATGGAAAAAATTTACGTTAAGAATCGAGACAAGTGTAAAATTGTGAAAGCAAAACCTGAGACTATTCAGTTTTTGTTGAATTATTCCAAATCATTAAAGATTACTGAAGCGAATGGTATAAAGTTCGAAAGTAACCTGAACTAATACTTCTTTACAATTATATTGAAACCCTTATTACATATGTACTAGGGGTTTTTTTGTACTCCAACCTGAAATTTGATCTACAATTACCCATCTATTGTGTTGATTGCCTATTCCATTTATGAAAATAGCACCCAAGATAGGAGCAACTACAATAATCTCAAAATATTGTGATAAAAATCAAAAATGATTGTTTCACATCAAAAACCAAGGGTTTGACAACATAGTTTTTTCCACACACCCTGTTTTATCTAGTTTTAGGTCATAATTAAAGAATAGCACATTTAAAAAGACCGTGTTAAAAACTCAAAGTAATACTAACCAATATTAAGCTTTAACTAAATAAAGCCCCTAATCTTAAAAAAAGTAATTTGTATGGAACTACAAATCGAAGATTCAGTACTAGTAAGAGATTATATCAGTGGAGATGAAAAAGCCCTGGAAATCTTGATTAAAAGACATAACCAGCGTATTTCAAGCTTTATTTATTCTAAAGTTTTGGACAGGGATATTACGGAGGATATTTTTCAGGATACTTTTATTAAAGTAATCAAAACCTTGAAGAAAGGTACTTATAGTGAAGAGGGTAAGTTTTTACCTTGGGTTATGCGAATTGCCCATAATCTTATCATAGACCACTTTAGAAAGAACAAGAGAATGCCAATGTTTGAAGGCAATGATGACTTTAATATCTTTTCTGTAATAGGGGATGATAAATTAAATGCCGAAAAACAACTTATAAAAGACCAAATCAATACAGACTTAAGATATCTTATTGATGAATTGCCGGATGATCAGAGAGAAGTGCTTTTAATGCGCATATATAAAGATATGAGCTTCAAGGAAATTTCCGAAAATACTGGAGTAAGTATAAATACAGCATTAGGTAGAATGAGATACGCCCTTATCAACCTTAGAAAGATCATTGACAAAAACAATATAGTTCTAACAAATTCATAGGGGACTTAAATCTCTAAAACAATATTTTGATTTTAGTTGCGTTATTCTAGCATAACAATACTATAATCAATATGGAAAAAATTTACTTTGAGCATCGAGAAAAGAGCAGTCCAGTCATGGCCTGCAGAGAAACAATCCAGTTTTTGACTAGTTATTCCAAGTCACTGTTTTATTTTCATCAAAACAATTTAGAGTTTGAAATAAACTTAAATTAATAAAAAGACCCGCGGTTAGCGGGTCTTTTTATTTTTATAATACCCATGCAATACTGTCTTTCTTCCTATTGTTTTGGTAATGATGTCTTTCTCAAGATCCCAGCCTCGTGCTGGGGAGTATTCACGACCGTACCAGATGATCTGTAAATGAAGGTCATTCCATATTTCCTTGGGAAAAATTCGTTTGGCATCTTTTTCAGTTTTAACCACATTTTTACCACTCGAGAATCCCCATCGGTACATTAATCGATGAATATGTGTATCTACTGGAAAAGCTGGCGTACCGAAAGCTTGGGAAACAACAACACTTGCGGTCTTATGTCCCACAGACGGAAATTCTTCCAAAAGTGCAATATCATTTGGCACCACTCCATCATACTTCTCAATCAATATTTGTGACAATCCATGAATGCCTTTTGACTTCATTGGAGAGAGCCCTACTGGTTTGATTATTTCACGAATTTCCTCCACTTTTAATTTAACCATATCATAGGGATTGTCGGCTTTCGCAAAAAGTAATGGTGTTATTTGATTAACCCGAACATCAGTACTTTGTGCCGACATAAGTACTGCAATCAAAAGGGTGTAGGGGTCTTTGTGGCTTAAAGGAACAGGGATTGTTGGATAAATATCCTGAAGTGTCTTTATGGTAAAATCAACCTTTTCTTTTTTTGTCATATTAAGCTTAATTTAGCCATAAATAGAGAATTTCAAATTTACAAAAATTGACTATGAAAACATTAAAAGTGGGGGACAAGGTTCCAGGATTTGTTTCAAAAGACCAGGATGGTAATACCATACATTTAGCTGACTATGCCGGAAAGAAATTAATCGTTTTTTTCTATCCTAAAGCCAGTACTCCAGGGTGCACGGCTGAAGCCTGTAATTTAAGGGACAATTACGCCGCGTTACGCTCCCAAGGATTTGAATTGCTAGGCGTAAGTGCGGATTCTGAAAAAAGACAGACAAATTTCAGGAATAAATACAATTTCCCATTTCCATTATTGGCTGATGAAGACCACACCGTCATAAATACTTTTGGTGTATGGGGACCTAAAAAGTTTATGGGTCGCGAATATAATGGCATTCATAGAAAGAGTTTTGTCATTAATGAAGAAGGAGTTGTGGCCAAAGTGATAGACAAGGTGAAGACCAAGGACCACGCAGCACAATTAATCGATTGATTGACGGTTAAAAACATAAAAAGCATCCTGATACTATCAGGACGTTTTTTTGTATTCAGATAGCTTATACCTTTTCCTCGCTTTTCTTTTCAATATTTGGAATAAAGAGGTTTTTTTCTTTAATGATATCTGCAATACCCTCGGGCAAGGCCTCTTCCCACCCTTCTTCATGATTCATTAACTTCTTGAACACATCCCTTGAAAAAATGTGCATTATTTCAGGATCATAATCAATAATGTCCATTACTTTTCCATTATATTTAAAGAACTTATATAGCTCTTTCATTCTAGGATGAACCTTGACATTGTTACTGGTCATTATCTGACCTGTCTCTGCGTTCTTCATCGGATAAAGATATACCTGCAGTTCCTTAAAGAACAATTTGCCAAATGCTTCCAAAATACCACCACTCAAATGACGATAGTATTTTTCGTCAAAAATGTCCACAAGGTTGTTTACACCCATGGTCAAGCCGATTTTCGCTTTGGTATAGTTATTAAAGTATTCAACCAGCTTATAGTATTCCTGAAAGTTTGATATCATTACCGAATGGCCCAAAGAGCATAGTAATTCTGCCCTGTCCATAAAGTCTCGTTCATCAATTTCACCAGCCGCTTTTAGGTTAGATAAGGTAATTTCAAAAATTACTATGGTTCTGTCCTCATCAACTGCTTGGTCACGGATAAAGATGTCATATGATTTCTCAAGCATATCCATATTAACCTTGGTAACTGGCCTAAAACTACCTCTGAGGGCTAGAATATTCTTTTTATAAAGTTTTGAAGCAGGGAGTAGGTTATTACCATCCGGACCGAACATAACCGCATCGGTCATTCCATTTCGGACCAATTGTAAACTTATTAACCTATTGTCAACACCTTTGAAATTGGGCCCTGAAAAGTTGACCATGTCTACTTCAACAGTATCCCTGTCAATATGGTCATATAGATATTTAATTAACTTCCTAGGTTTATGGTATTTGTAAAATGCACCATAAATTAGGTTAACGCCTATAATACCTAAGGTTTCTTGTTGCAACCGAGCTTCATTTTGCTTAAAACGGATGTGCAGTATGATCTCATCGAATTCTTTTTGGTCAGGTTCCAATTGAAATCTGATCCCAATCCAACCATGGCCTTTATATCGCTTCGAAAAATCAATGGTTGCAACTGTATTTGCATAAGAAAAGAACAATCTTTCTGGATTTTTGTCTCTAGTTATGCGCTCTTCCATAAGACGCATTTCATGGGACAACATGGTTTTGAGTCTTGGTTGTGATACATACCTCCCGTCTGTTTCAACGCCATAAATCGCATCACTGAAATCCTTGTCATAGGCACTCATGGCCTTGGCTATAGTACCAGAAGCCCCACCGGCCCTAAAAAAATGCCTAGCGGTTTCCTGACCTGCCCCAATTTCCGCAAAAGTTCCGTAAATGTCCGGATTTAAGTTTATTCTTAAGGTTTTAGCCTTGAGTGAAGGAATGTTTTCAAATGCTGGGTCCCTTTTTAGAACTGAAGCCATATAATGGTTTTTGTTTAAAACAAAGTTAATAAGATTGGGTAATCTATTTAATAAATTAGTTATAAATTTGAAATAAATAGATGAGCGGTTGAAAATTACATTTTTAGGAACGGGTACATCGCAGGGAATCCCCGTAATTGGGAGTAATCATCCAGTTTGTCGAAGTAACGATCCAAAAGACAAAAGACTTCGTGTATCTGTACTTTTATCATGGGACGATTATAATTATGTAATTGATTGCGGACCTGATTTTAGACAGCAAATGCTCACTCATAATGTGACCAAATTGGATGGGATACTTTTTACCCATGAACATGCCGATCATACAGCAGGTATTGATGATATTAGACCTTTCTTTTTTCGACAGGGTGACATCCCGATTTATGCCCATGAAAGGGTGGCTGAATCCTTGAAAATTCGCTTTGATTATATTTTTGCTGATGAAGATCGCTATCCTGGGGCACCAGCTGTTGAGGTTAATCACATTGAGAATAATTTACCTTTTGAGATTGGGGGACGAATGGCAATACCTATCAATGCGCACCATAATAGATTGCAGGTCTTCGGATTTCGTATTATGGACTTCACTTATTTGACTGATGTCAAATCTGTAGATGGTAAAGAAATAGATAAATTAAAAGGCTCTAAAATATTAGTAATCAATGCATTAAGAAAAGAGCCACATCATTCACATTTTAATTTGGAAGAGGCTCTTGATTTCATTGAAAAGGTAAAACCCGAAAAGGCCTATTTAACGCATATTAGTCACCTATTGGGGTTTCATGATGAGGTGGAGAAAGAGCTGCCAAAAAATGTACATTTGGCCTTTGACAATCTTCAAATAAACATATAATTTTAATTTCATGAAAAATAGAATCTTCCTTTATCTATTTGTTTTTGCGGCTTTGATTTGTCTCTTCATGGTTGTAAGCAATGGTAAAATGCAGAAAAGTAAGGATGCTAAAATTCAAAATCTTCAAGTTAGCAATACCGGTTTAAAGGACTCCCTTCAAAATACACAGCTCAAGGTGCTTGATATGCAATACTTTTCATTAGAGAACAATGATGATGCCTTGGCTTATTATGATCATTTAAAATTGGAAGACCCAAACCGCTATATATCCGATAAATTATTGGAGACCAATGAAACCAAGGGTGATAACCCATTGATACCTTACGAAGGTATGGAGAGCGATTTTAAACTGAACAAAATAAAAATCCTAAATCATAAGTGGATAGTGGTAGACTTTTCAGATGGTAAGTTCTGGGGGGAATTATTGATCAAATACGAATTAAAAGATGATATGGGGGTGGATTTTACCTTGATGGATCATCTCTTATATACCCGAAGCAATTAGTACTTATCTTCCAACCATTTTTTGAAGGAATAAAAATTTTGGGGCGCTACTCCGTGGCCCACAGGGAATTCTTCAAATATAAATTCAATTCCCAAAGGTTTCAATACTTCCGGAGTTTTTTGAGCCCATTCAAGGGGAATTACTTGATCTACTTGACCATGGGAAGCATAGATATTCAGGTTACGATGGTCTTTTTCCATATAATTCCCACTGATTATGTTTTTATTGATGTAACCACTCAAGGCAACAACATTTTTGATTTTCTCTGGATATGAGAGCGCTACAGCGTAACAAAGGATAGTGCCCTGACTAAAGCCCAGTAAGGAGATGCGATCTGTATCCAAACCATATGTCTGACAGGCTTCATCGATAAATGTTACAATTTTCTCACGGGAGTCAATCGCTTGGGAATCGTCACTCCATTTTCCTTTTTCTGCATCAAAATTAATGGCATACCACGCATGGCCAAAGGGTTCCATAGGATAAGGAGCCCTTACTGAAATTACACAAAGCTCATCCTGTAGCTCAGGAGCAAAAGAAAAGAGATCTTCTTCATTACTACCATAACCATGAAACATAAACAAGACAGGTGGTTCGCCTTCTTTCATGGAAGAAGGCTTAACAAGGTGGATGAGGGAAAGAGGGGCAGTAGTCATATTACGAAATAAAAGTAAACCATTTTTGAAAATAAGAACCAATTGCTGGGACCATTTGTTTTTTATCACTTAGTGCCCCTAAAAAGCCATATACCCATAGAATAAAATAACACAGATATAAGCCATAAAGCGCATATTCATTAAACCATACGCTAGAAAACAATGCAAAACCATGAAACATTAAATGTAAGCCAAATGCTTGCCGTATATGAAATCGAGCAAACGCGTTCTTCGGTTCCATGTTCATAGTAATTGCAATCAATGACCCAATAATGGTAAGATATGCTATTATAGCAGTTGTTTTTCCTTCTTTAGCACTATGCATTTCAAATAGGGGTATTAATTAAGACGATTGCCATATTGTTATGTACTACTCTAAAACCAATTGATTGTTATTTACAATACCATAGACCTTACCTTTTAGAGTTTCGCCCATTACCATGCTGTTTTTTGAGGTAGAAAGAATGTTTGCCTTTTCAAAGATATATTCCCCAGCAGGATTAAATAACGTTAAGCAAGCCTTATTGCCTTCTACAAGGTTTTTTGATTCAAGATTATAACGCACTTTCCCTTTTGTTAATAAAGCGATTGTAGTCTCCATATCGAATATTTTATTTAGAAGACCGAATGCGCTTTCCAATCCTATAGAGCCATAGGTCGCATTATCAAGTTCAACGCGTTTAAGCTCTACATTCAATGGAATATGGTCCGTTGTTACAAAATCAATTATACCATCATTCAATCCCTTGATAAGGGCCTTAGCGTCTTTTTTGGTTCGTAAAGGCGGCATCACCTTGTAGGAAGTGTCAAATTCTTCCAAAGCTTCATCTGTAACATATAAATTATGAATGGCTACACTGCAGCTGACATCCAATCCTTTTCTTTTGGCATCGGCAATAAGCTTAACTGCATTGGCAGTTGATATTGTAGGGATATGTAACTTTCCTCCGGTATATTCCAAAATAAAAAGATCACGGACTATCTGGAGTTCTTCGGCCAAAGCAGGAATACCTTTTAACCCTAACTTTGTTGAAATCGCACCTTCGTTGACCATTCCTTTCCCTGCAATTTTGATATCCATGGGTTGGGAGTAAACGAGTCCGTTAAAATTTTGAACATATTGCAAGGCAATTTTCAATAAATTGGCGTTTGCTATTGGCGATTTAAAATCATAGTATCCTACTGCTCCGGCATTGCCCATATCATATAATTCCGCAAGATCCTCTCCTTTGGCATTTGCGGTCAAAGTTCCAAGCGGATGAAGATTAGTGGCATAACCCTTTGATGCATTCTTAAGAAAAACAATATCAGAACTACTATCTGGAGCCGGGTTCGTATTTGGATTTAAGACCACGTCAGTAAAACCACTCTTAGAAGCAGTTGTAAGTCCGTTTGCGATGGTTTCCCGCTCTTCATATCCTGGTTCCCCGAAACTCACACTGCTATCAAACCATCCTGCTGAAACATGTAGGTTTTTTAGGTCTACAATCTTTGTTGCCTTGGGAACGGTTATTTTGGCTGCAATTTTCTCAATGATGCCATTTTTAACTAGAATATCCCTTTTTTTCAAATGTAATTCTTTGTTAAGGGTATTTATGATTTTGGCAGATCTTAAAAGTATGTTCATTTACGCTTGGTTTATCTATTGTTTTATTAGATCATTTTAAATACTTAATGATAAGCATCTCCATTAAAATAAACAGCACTGCTAAAATAACAAACCATTTCCAAAGCTCGGTTACACTATTATCGTTTTCCAAGTCTTGAAATAAGGCAGCTATTGAACTTTGTTTACTCGCTGCTGGGATAGTATTAATGTCCAGAAATTTCATTTCACTTTCATCTCTAGGATAATTGAAACTTATCTTTTTTAGGATATTTTCGTTTTCCAGAATATTATAAATACCATCTTCAAAAGGATTTTCGTTGAAAGTAAGTGACACTTTATTAGCATGGGCTCGTTGTTGTGGAATAAATTCAAGACCATCTTTAGCAACCTTTAAAATATGATCCTTGGCAATTTTTTGTGCAATATCAATTCGTAATTGACCACCCATGGTGTGATAAAGTCCAACGCGTTTTAAGCTATTCACCCCCATTTTATAAAAAGTAGGCACAATAAGAGGTGATTGTTTGAAATTTGAATTCTTATTGGCGATGGAAGCAGTGAATAAATAAATTCCGTTCGTACCTAACAAAAATGGTTCGCCGCTCTGATAACCAAGGATTTTTGACGCATTGGAATTTATCCTAAAGAATTCAGAGACTTTTGGGTATTGAAAGTTGCCTATGTTTTTTTCAAATACATTTTCATAGAGGGGATGCGAAAATGTGATTTGGGTAATTTTTGTTTCATCACTTACTTTTTCAACAAAAGATCCTAATGAAAATCTTGAAAGAAATTGGTTATATTCATTGATATCGCTATTTGTTGACGGAATTATCCCCAAATTCCCATCATTGGACACGAAGGATGATAGACTGGCCATTAGCGAGGTAGGTAGTTTTTCCAACTCATTTAAAAGGATCAAGTTCTGTGATTCCAAATCCCGATAATTTAAATTTTTCAATAAAAATGATGAGAATAAAAACTCATTATCCGGATAGATCCGCCTTAAATATTCTGATGATGCGCCACCAATTGCCAATACTTTTGGCTTTTCTTTTTCATTGATATTAAAAAATAGATGATTGTCATAAGTAATCCCCGGATCGGAGATTTCAACTTTACCATTCACGATATCATTTGCAGAAAGTGTGAAGTTCACCTCCCCTTTAAGGTCCTCAAAGACTGCAGAAGTTTTAGCGATTAATTTTTTGTTATGGAATAATGAAACGGGAATACTCTGGATTTCCGATGGCGCTGAAAGGGTGGCAATGATTTCAATATTTTCAGTTCCGTATTTACTTATATAAATACTGTCTAAGGACACATTGTTCATGGTCGGCGTCGCTAACTTCACTAAATGCTTGCGAAAGTTACTTATGGTGCCATTATTGATGGATGCGAGCCTTTGTTGAAAATCTGAAACAACAACCAGGTTTTTTATTGAATTTTCATTTTTTGTAAAAAAATTGTCTGCTTTTAGTTGAATTTCATCAAGAGTTAACTGATCCGGGGTTGGGATAATCGTGAGTAAGTCGTTCTGAATATCCTTTAATTGGATATTTCTAAATTCTGAAGTATTGGTAAAGAGATTGAAATTTTCCTCCTCAGGAACCGTCTTGATTAGTTCTTGTACTGCTTTATCAAGTAAAGTTCCCTGTTCTGATTTAGCTTGCATGCTAAACGAGTTGTCTAAATAAATAACAGTCTCTTTTGATTGTAAAGCGCTTTTTTTCGCAAAGAAAGGCTGTGTGAAGGCCATGATCAAAGCGGCAAATACCATCAGCCTTGTTAACAAGAGCAACCATTTTTTTAGCGTATTGCTCTTACGTGATTCCGAAACCACTTTTTGCAACAGCTTAACGTTGGTAAAAGGCGTTTTTTTGAATCTACGAAGTTGAAAAAGATGAATGAATATAGGAATCAGTAGTAGAAATAAGGCCCAAAGAAGTTCTGGATATTTAAACTGCATTCCTGAATTTGATTTGACAAATATATGAAGTATTCAGTATTAAGCTGCCATTTTTAATATATTAATTCAACAAAAGAAAAAATAGTCTTTCATTGGGGACTTATTGATTGTGTCAAAGAAATTTCTAATCGATTCCTGTTCGTTTTCATTGGCCACCGTAATTATGTTTTGTGGATCTTCCATTTCGTTCAAAACTCGAAAGTGGCGTAGTTTTTTACCATAAATGTCCTTTCCAATTTTATTAGGATTATCGCAGATCCAGGTAAAATCCAGTTTTCGGTCAATTAATTTTTTTGCGATGGTCTTGCCCTTGTTTCCTGCACCCCAAATAACCAATGGTCTTTTAGGGCTATATTCCAATTTCAGGAAGTAATGCAGTTTAATATCCAAAAAATAGTTTGCCGCGTAATGTTCACTTGTTCGCGAGGTCCTTGAATCATAATCTCGCCAATGGTGTAGGGTCTTATCACATGGAATGCACTTTATTTTATTTTCGTAAAAACGAAAAGTCAAGTCATAATCTTCTGGATAACGGTCAGGTTCAAAGGCACCACATTTATCCAAATCGTTTTTAAAAACCATCCAACAAGGGGAGGGGATAACACATTCTTTATAAATCCCTGAATAATTAGTTCCTTTTTCAGTAAGCAGGTTCAACCATTTTTCATAGCGCTCGTAACCATTGCTTATTCCTCGATCTGAAAAGTATTTTACCCGTCCTATAGCCACATGTTTTTCACCATGCTTAAGAAGTAAACCTACCAGAGTACTTATTTTCCCTGGAGTCATAATATCATCAGAGTCCATTCTGGTAATTAGATCCCCTTGACATTTGTCGTAGGCCTTGCGGAGTGCATGAATGATCCCATTTCCTGAATTCCTTACAACCTTAATTCTAGGTTCATTTACAGCATAGTGGGAAACAATATCCCAGCTTTCATCTGTAGATGAATCATCAACCGCCCAAACTTCCCAGTTTTTATATGATTGTTGCATAATGGAATCGAGGCATTCTTCCAAAAATCCAGCCGTATTTTTAAAAGGGATCAAGATACTGACTAGTGGTTGCTTCATCTCTGCAATTTAGGGAATACGCACAAAACACTGTTATCAATATAGTAACATTTATAGGTTGAATAGTTCATTATTCACATTATAAAAGACCCATTCGATATCCAATTTAAACAGATTTGGAATATTTGGGTTTAAAATTTGAATCACCTACATTTACTTCGATAAATAATAATTGTCATGAAGAGAATTAAATTACTAATGCCCCTATTCACTTTTTTAATAATATTGTTATCGTGCTCAGATGATGAACCCACAGCAACTATTAATGAACTGGAGTTGGCTGCAGGCACCTATCAATTAGTGGAATTGAATATTAATCCCGCACAGGATATAAATAATGATGGGAACACCACTACAAATGTTCTTTCAGAATTGACATGTGCATCCGGAACATTAACATTGAATTCAGATGCCACATGGACTTGGTCTTTTACTGAAATTAATGTAACCAGTATAACCGGAGGCTTATTCAATTTTTCCTGTCCACCGGAATTAAGTTCAATGACAGGATCATGGCAAGCGCAAAATGACCTATTAACGTTATTTGATGGTGCAAATACCTATACGTTCACCAAAAACGAAGATCGCATAACGAATACGATAAATGATGACCTACCTGGCTTTCAAAGTATGGTATATGAAAAGTAGGACTTCTTAACATCTACGGTATCTCTTTTTTTGGAAGGGCTTATTTTACGTGTAAATTGTTTTTCACAATCACATAGTTTTCAAAATAGTACCTAAGAAATTATAGAGCTATTTATGGTTTCAATAACACCCATGGCTGCCCTTTCACCAGAAATCATTGCTGCATTCAAAGAGCCATTGAGTTGTGTGTCTCCTGCGAGAAAAATACTGGAAGTTAATTGTGTTTCAGATGGAGCTATTTCATATTGTATATTCTTCAAATCAGGTAACGCCATCGGAATCGTATATCGTTTTAAAAACTTAATGGAATTAATACCACAATGGTCTTTTAATTCTCTTTGAACACGATGTATTAATGCTTCATCCAACAAATCGTGGTTTTTAACAATGGTAACCGAAAGTAATTCACTTTGTGGTTTGGTAGCCATCTCTAAACTACTATGAAAAAATATACTGTTTATTAATGCTCCTGAATTAGGAATGAGGCCTATTAGTGGTTTATCAATAACACGATTTTTGGTCTCAAAATATAAGGTATCGCAAGACTTCCATTTCATAGATTGCCTGTTACGATTAGGAATTAAATGGTGAACATCTGTAGCTACAATTGTAAAATCATTTTTAAGATTTTCACCATTGGTCAAGTGTAACTCACCGTCTTTAATGGAATTGACCTTCGTACAATATTTAAATGTAGTTCTTGTCAAGCCTTTTGCCAATTGCTGAGGAATGGCCCCAATGCCAGATTTAGGTAAGGCAGCATAACCCTCACCAAACATTTTATAAATAAATTCAAACATTCTACTTGAAGTATCTAGGTTAGGTTCAAGAAATATACCTGAAAAGAACGGTTTAAAGAATTGATCTATCATTTGAAACGAAAAACCAAAATCCATTAAATAAGACAGCGTAGTTTTCTCTTTTCCCCCAAATATTTCAGATAGACTTTTTGGTTTCAGAAACCTGTTAAGTTTTAGTACTTTAATCTTATCTGATAATGTGCCAATACCTGAGAATAATGT
>JBATIW010000418.1:0-3632 GCA_049668005.1 Maribacter sp. | reverse complement strand
TAAAAAACACTACATCATGTTAAAAGAATTTAAAGATTTTATTATGACGGGCAACGTCATTGACTTTGCCGTCGCAGTTATCATGGCCACGGCCCTTGGTCTTGTCATAAACGGATTTGTTGGCGATATCATCATGCCAATTGTAGGACACTTCGCTGGAGGTATTGATTTTGCTACCATGGCTTATGAGCTTGACCCCGCAGTAGTTGCTGCAGATGGTTCCGTTACTACCCCGGCAAACGCGATCCGTTATGGAGCTTGGATCAATACCATCATTAATCTTATCATTGTAGGTTTTGTGATGTTCTTAATGGTAAAAGCGTATAACAAGACGAAGACTCCTCCAGCGCCAGCGGCGCCAGCAGGACCAACCGCAGAGGAATTACTTGCGGAGATTCGTGATTCTTTAAAGAAATAATACAAGCTAAGTCCTGAATACATGTTCAGGGCATACCGCTACATTACGATTTAACCAAACCGGCTCTTTGGATAAAGAGCCGGTTTTCTTTTACGCGGTACAGCAATTGCAAGGTCAACATAAGTTGTTGTATTTATAACTAATTGTTATATTTTGTATATTCATTGTGTTTAATCTTGCCCATTCATCATCCTTGAACTACATTTGCCCTCTAAATTAGAATTAAAATGAAAGTAGCGGTTGTTGGAGCCACAGGTATGGTTGGCGAAGTAATGCTAAAGGTATTGGCAGAACGAAATTTCCCAATTACAGAATTGTTATTGGTTGCTTCAGAGCGATCAGTAGGTAAAAAATTAAATTATAAAGGTGAAGAGCATACCGTTATAGGACTTGACGACGCTGTAGCAGCCAAACCTGATATTGCCATCTTTTCGGCCGGAGGGGATACTTCATTGGAGTGGGCGCCGAAATTTGCCAAGGTCGGTTCCACAGTCGTGGATAATTCCTCAGCCTGGAGAATGGATCCAACGAAAAAATTGGTTGTTCCCGAAATCAACGCCAATGAGTTGACCAAAGAAGATAAGATAATCGCAAACCCCAATTGTTCTACTATACAATTGGTTATGGCTTTGGCTCCCTTGCATCAAAAATATAAAATGAAACGTGTGATTGTATCTACCTATCAATCGGTTTCAGGAACTGGCGTAAAGGCCGTTCAACAATTAGAAAATGAAATTGCAGGCATACAAGGGGAAATGGCTTATCCTTATCCTATAGGTCGCAATGCACTGCCACATTGTGACACCTTTCTGGAAAATGGCTATACCAAAGAGGAAATGAAATTAGCACGAGAGCCTCAAAAAATATTCAATGATAGAACGTTCTCAGTTTCGGCTACTGCAGTGAGAATCCCAACAGCAGGAGGCCATTCAGAATCGGTCAATGTTGAATTCGTCAATGATTTTGAATTGAATGAAGTACGCCAATTACTGAATAATACGCCTGGGGTTACCGTACAGGACAATCCAGATACGAACACTTATCCCATGCCTATTTATGCACATGATAAAGATGAGGTTTTTGTGGGTCGTATACGTAGGGACGAAACCCAGCGAAATACTTTGAATATGTGGATCGTTGCAGATAATCTTAGAAAAGGTGCGGCAACAAATGCCGTACAGATTGCTGAGTACTTAGTCGCGCATAAGCTCGTCTAATACACAAATACATCGCATTTTATAAAAAAAGCTTTGGAAGGGTATACTACCTTCCAAAGCTTTTTTATGGTATTTTTATGGCTTGTTAATTAAAACTGGCCATGAACAAACTTTTCTTATTTCCAATTGCAGCTTTTCTTCTTATGGCATGCAATTCCACAACCAAAAAAGAATCCATTACTGTGAATTATCCCATAACTGCAAAAGCCGATTCAGCTGATACTTATTTCGGAACCAAGGTCCAAGATCCTTTTCGTTGGCTGGAAGACGATAGAAGTGCACAAACCGAAGCTTGGGTCAAGGAACAAAACAGTGTCACCTTTGGGTATTTGGACAAAATTCCGTTTAGGGAGGGATTAAAAAATCGCCTTGAACAACTTTGGAACTATGAGAAATTAGGTTCGCCTTTCAATGAAGGGAATTATACGTATTTCTATAAAAATGACGGACTTCAAAACCAATATGTGGTATATCGACAAAAAGGCGATGGGGAACCTGAAGTCTTTTTGGACCCCAATACCTTCTCAGAGGATGGCACAACTTCGTTATCGGGACTTAGCTTTACCAAAGACGGTTCAATGGCGGCATATCTTATTTCTGAAGGAGGAAGTGACTGGCGTAAGGCAATTGTAATGAATCCTGAAACAAAGGAAATCGTTGAGGACACGCTAGTTGATATCAAGTTCAGTGGCGTTTCTTGGCAAGGCAATGAAGGCTTCTACTATTCAAGTTATGATAAACCAAAAGGAAGCGAACTTTCAGCGAAAACCGATCATCATAAAGTGTACTATCACAAATTGGGCACTCCCCAAAAAGATGATGTTGTTATCTTTGGGGCTAGGCCAGGTGAAAAACATAGATATGCTTTTGGAGGAGTAACTGAGGACAGTCAATATCTGATTATATCCGCATCTGTTTCTACTTCAGGGAACAAACTTTATATTAAGGATTTGACCAAGCCTAACAGTAAATTAGTTACCATTCTTGACCATGCAGATACTGATAGTTACATCATTGAAAATGTAGGCTCTAAATTATTTATCGTTACGAATATGGATGCACCCAACCAAAAGATTGTCACCGCGGATGCATCAAAACCGACTCCTGACAATTGGGTGGATTTTATTCCAGAAACCGAGAACGTTCTTTCGCCAAATACAGGTGGGGGTTATTTCTTTGCCGAGTACATGGTCGATGCAATATCCAAGGTTTACCAATATAGTTATGATGGCAAATTAGTTCGTGAGGTAAAGCTACCTGGTGTTGGTAGTGCAAGTGGTTTCGGTGGGAAAAAAGAAGACAAGGAATTCTACTTTTCATTCACTAACTATAACACTCCCGGGTCTTCCTACAAATACAATGTTGAATCGGGTGATTACGAACAATATTGGAAGCCTGAAATAGATTTCAAACCTGAAGATTATGAATCCCAACAGGTATTTTATAACTCAAAGGATGGCACTAAAATACCCATGATCATTACGCATAAAAAAGGATTGCAAATGAATGGTAAAAACCCTACTCTTCTTTACGGTTATGGCGGATTCAATATTAGCCTTACCCCCTCGTTCAGTATCGGTAATGCAGTGTGGATGGAACAAGGAGGGATATATGCGGTACCCAACCTACGTGGAGGTGGCGAATATGGTAAAAAATGGCACAAAGCAGGTATTAAGACCGAAAAGCAAAATGTATTTGACGATTTTATTGCAGCAGCGGAATACCTTATTGCCAATAAATACACATCTAAAGACTATTTGGCCATTCGCGGTGGAAGTAATGGCGGACTCTTGGTTGGCGCCACCATGACCCAACGCCCTGATTTAATGAAGGTAGCGTTACCCGCAGTCGGTGTTTTGGATATGCTACGCTATCATACTTTTACAGCTGGCGCAGGATGGGCATATGATTATGGCACTTCCGAAGAAAGTGAGGAAATGTTCGAATACCTAAAAGGATATTCCCCTGTACACAATGTAAAACAAGGTGTTGAATAT
>JBATIW010000417.1:0-2580 GCA_049668005.1 Maribacter sp. | reverse complement strand
GGATTTGATTCTCTCAAATTAAGAAAAATAATTGCAATTGCAATGAAAGAAAATAAAGCATCGATCAGAGTGATGGAAAAAGTTGGGATGGAATTCTACAAATTTGCTCCCTATGAAGCGGGTAGTGAAGATGCCGTCTGGTATTGGTGTGACAAAAAGCTTATAACAAAAAATAAAGCGCATTAAAGCGCGCCTTATTCAAACCATTAGCAAGCATTATTAATTAAGTAAATAAATTTGAAACAGTTATGGTGAATTGGGAAGCTATCTCGGCAATAGGTCAAATAGTTGGAGCTTTAGCAGTATTAATTACTTTGATTTATCTAGCTGTACAGCTAAAGCAAAATACAGCAGCAGTTGCCACATCAACTTATGAAAGTACAATGACTGGCTTTAACGATATAAATGTAGTTGTAGCAAGCCACCCTGAACTTGCCTCTCTACTTGATCGCGGATGCCAAAAACCAGATACACTTACATCAACAGAAATTGTTCAATTTAATTTCATTCTTAGATGCTATGCCAATCAATGGTGGAAACTTTTCAAGCTGTACAAGAGAGGCAACCTGCCAACTGAAGAATGGAAAATATTTGCACAAGAAGCTTCCCAATTTTTTGAACAACCTGGTTGCAAACCTTTCCGTGATCAGAATTCACTCTTCGCAGATCTCTACTTAGAATTCGACAAATATAACGCTGGAACTATTTCAGATTTTGGCTTTGGAATTGAAAATCAACCTAGTGATTAATTCATTAAAAAGTTGACCCAATTGAAGATTACATCGCGCTTGCCAACAACGTGCCTGCCTGTCTGCAGACAGGTATAATTCAGCAAGTGGAACCTGCTTGCCTGCAGGCAGGTCATTTACTTCACAATTTTTGCTACATTTAAACTTCAGGATAACCTGAAACTTATTTGAAAAAACAATGAACCGATTCAATAAAATCCTAGAAAAAAACATTTCAGGAAAAAAAGTATTGGGCCTTTTTATACTGACAAATGTTGTTTACCTATTTATGCTCATGGTAACGATTCCGAAAACAATGGGATTCTCGAACGGAATGAAATTGTTGGATATGTTGCCAACAGGATATAATCAGGACTATGTAAATGAATTATTTAGGACACTTGGGGAGAATGGACGTGAAATGTATTTAACTAACCAAATACCCGTGGATATGATTTATCCGCTACTTTTTGCTCTGACCTATTCTTTGCTATTGGCATATTTTCTAAAAAAATTAAACAAACTCAAATTTCCTTTTACCTATCTATGCCTGTTACCAATAATTGCCGGAATCGCGGATTATCTGGAAAATATAGGGATTATCACCATGTTGAACAGTTATCCGGACTTGACAGAGACTACAGTTAATGCAACCAATACTTTTTCAATTATAAAAAGTACGTCAACCAGTATATTTTTTATTGTCTTGATAGTAATCTTAATAATACTTGGAATTAAGTTCGCAAAAAGAAATAAAACAAGTGCTAATAATGTTTAAAATTAACCACGCCTTTGGCGTGGCGGGTTGCTTTGGCAAGTGCTTAATTGGATAATCCTCCCACGCCAAGGCGTGGCGGGACGAATTTCCTAAACACGCTTTTGGTATGGCAGGCCGAAAATCCTTAACTTTAATAAATGGCTCGGTCTTGGGCGGGAAAATCCGGTTTACCAGCACACCAACTCGTCCGCTACTTTGTAGACGGCGTCCACAACGTATCAAAGCCGAAGCGTTCGTGGTAATTAAAATAACAACTAAACTAATATAGTTGTAGGACTTACTAAGAGTAGTTAAAACGAGAAAACTTACAAATGGCAGAACAAAAAGATTTAGATTTTACATATACCACTATTGACGAGATATTTCGTTTGAGTATGGGGGAATCCGGGGATTACAGTGGAGCGAAATATGATGGTGATTTTTCGATGTCTTTGGAAGAAGCGCAAAAGGCAAAACACAAATTCATAGCGGATAGTCTCAACATAACCAAAGGCAGCAAAGTGCTTGATATGGCCTGTGGTTGGGCACCTTTCATTCGATATATTACCCATGAAAGAGATGCAGAAAGTATAGGTTTGACACTCTCGCAAGGGCAGGCGGATGCATGTCAAAAGAATGGTTATAATGTTATAGTGAAAGATTGTCGCTATGTAAAACCAGAGGACTTTGGAACTTTTGATGCAATAAGCTGTATTGGGGGATTGGAGCATTTCTGTTCGGTTGAAGAGTGGCAAGCAGGCAAACAGAAGGAAGTTTATCGCGATTTTTTTAAAACGGTCTATGATTTGTTGCCAGTTGGTGGGCGGTTTTATATGCAGACGATGACCTTCAGTAAGAATATGATTGAATTTGAGGAAATGGACGTGAATGCTGAAAAAGGATCTGCGGCCTATGTGATGGCGCTCATGGTAAAAGAGTTCCCAGGTTCATGGCTTCCGTATGGCCCCGAAATGGTCATCAAATGTGCGGAACCCGGATTCAAACTAATTTCCCAAAGCAGCGGAAGGCTTGATTATATTGAAACCATTACGCAATGGCGGAAGAAATTCAGAAAATTTAATCTCAAAAAATATT
>JBATIW010000416.1:0-3042 GCA_049668005.1 Maribacter sp. | reverse complement strand
GCCCTAAATATAGATTATTGGTAGGTGGTTTGGCCATAGGTACCATGTTGTATTTTATTCCTGCCCTCTATGGTGAAGGCTTCGGATTCATAAATAGCCTTTTGGAAGGCGATCATATTAAAGCCTTAGGCGAAACCCCTTTTAAGGAATATACTGATAATATGTGGGTCGTTATCTTGCTGCTTTTCAGTATCACCGTTTTTAAGGCCATTGCCACAACGACAACCTTTGCTGCCGGCGGTGCGGGTGGAATTTTTATCCCTACCATGGTCATGGGCAGCGCTTTGGGGAATATGGTTGCCAAAATCATCAATAATATAGGTTTGGGTTTTAATGTTTCGGAAAGTAATTTCACGCTAATTGGTATGGCAGGCTTAATAGCAGGGGTTATACATGCTCCTTTGACCGCTATCTTCCTTATTGCAGAGATAACTGGTGGTTACGAACTATTCGTTCCCCTGATGATTACCGCTTCCATCTCATACCTACTCACAAAAAATGCAGTTGATTATTCCATTTACACAAGAGAATTGGCGCAAAGAGGAGCATTGCTCACCCATGATAAAGACCAGACTGTTTTAACCTTAATGCAATTGGACGATGTCATCGAAAAGAATTTTAAATGGGTCCACCCAGAAACTACTTTGGGAGAAATGCTTCACAAATCGGTTTCAAAATCAACTCGTAATATTTTTCCCGTGGTTGACGATAACAAAGCCTTATTAGGAGTTGTATTGTTGGATGATATACGTGAATTCATGTTCGACACCTCGCTCTATGAATCGACTACTGTCGAAACCTTTATGCATGCCGCTCCAGAACATATTTTTTATGACAAGGACAGCATGCAGGAAGTAATGCGTAAATTTCAGGATAGTGGAGCTTGGAACCTTCCAGTTATAAAGGAAGGTAAGTACCTGGGATTTGTTTCCAAATCAAAGCTACTTACAGCTTACCGTAGAAAGTTGATTAATTTTACGAAATGAAATATATCATAGGTCTTATAGTTGTGGCATCTATTGGTGCAATTTTATATGGCTTCAGCATTCAGGAAGAAGAATTGTCATTAGCCCATAAATTTATTGGTTTTGGCACTGCTGGTTTGTTCTTGCTGGCAATGCCCTTATTTCTATATAAAGAAAGTAAAGGGAAAAAAATGAACGACTATATGCTTACAGAAAAAAACATTCGAAAAATGCGTGGAGAGGAGCCTGAAAAGCCCGAAAATCTATAAACCAAAGAAGAAAATACCTTCATTTTTATTTAGGTTTGCCATAAAAATTATAAATTAGTATTATAAACATCTATTATTTAATACTAAATTAGAATGACAGGTACAGTTAAATTTTTCAATGAATCCAAGGGATACGGCTTCATTACGAACGACGAGACGGGTAACGACATCTTTGTTCACGCAACGGCGTTGAATGGTGTTGAGTTAAAAGAAGGTGACAAAGTAGAATACGTAGAAGAAGAAGGAAGAAAAGGAATGGTGGCTGCACAAGTGCAGCTTACCAACTAAAATATTGTATTCTTGATTGTATCAAAACCCCGGCGGAAACGTTGGGGTTTTATGTTTTGATAAGGATCCTAATTAAGGTTTCTTTTCTCAATAAAAAATCGTTTCAATAATTCCGAAGCCTCATTTTCCAGGATACCACCTATAATTTTAGTTTTTGGGTGCAACTTTGTTCCCATTGCACCACATCCTCTTTTAGGATCCTTTGCGGCGTAAACAACTCTTGATATCTGGCTCCAATACAAAGCCCCAGCACACATTTGACAAGGTTCCAAGGAAACATACATGGTGCAGTTGAGAAGATATTTGCCCCCAAGAAAATTGGCTGCCGCGGTTATAGCTTGCATTTCTGCATGCGCGGTTACATCATTAAGTTGCTCCGTTAAATTATGTGCCCTGGCTATTATTCTGTCTTTTACGACTATTATCGCACCTATTGGCACCTCTCCTTTATCAAAAGCCGCCTCAGCCTCTTGTATGGCCTTTTTCATAAAATATATATCATCGTAAGGTAAAACCATAGCTTCAAAAATACAATATTAGTAGCACAGAAAAGAATTGCAATCTCTTTTAAAAGGTCTATTTTTGCAGCTCAACATCATGATTTGACTCCACTTCTTGAGCATATAAATTTTCCAGAGGATCTTCGTAAACTTTTACCTGAAGAACTACCACAACTCGCCCAGGAGTTACGTGAATTTATCATCGATATTGTTGCAGTAAAAGAAGGGCATTTAGGAGCTAGTTTAGGTGTTGTGGAATTGACTATTGCCTTACACTATGTCTTCAATACTCCAATTGACAAACTTATTTGGGATGTGGGCCACCAGGCTTACGGGCACAAAATATTAACAGGAAGAAAAGATATATTTGATACGAATCGAAAATTAAATGGTTTAAGTGGATTTCCGAACAGGACTGAAAGTGAGTATGATGATTTTGGTACTGGACATAGCTCAACAGCTATTTCTGCAATTTTAGGTATGGCCCTAGCATCTGAACTCAAAGGAGAAATGCAAAGAAATCATATCGCAGTTGTAGGTGATGCTTCCATTGCAAGTGGTATGGCATTTGAAGGGTTAAATCATGCCGGGGTTACAGATGCCAACCTACTTATTATTCTTAATGACAATGCCATAGGGATCGATCCCAGTGTTGGTGCATTGAAAAAATATTTGACGAATGTAAAAAAAGGTACTGCCAAAGATGAAAACATCTTTGAATGTTTGAATTTTAATTATTCCGGACCTATTGATGGCCACAACCTATTGGCATTAATTGCTGAATTGGAAAGATTAAAATCGGTATCGGGACCCAAACTACTGCACATCATAACCACCAAGGGTAAGGGACTAAAAAAAGCAGAGGAAAACCAGGTGGTTTATCATGCCCCTGGCAAGTTCGATAAAGACACAGGTGAGCTTCATGGAAAATCCGAATTGGAATTGCCTCCAAAATATCAAGATGTTTTTGGGCTCACATTGGTTGATCTTGCTAAAAAAAATACAAATATCGTTGGTATT
>JBATIW010000415.1:0-17607 GCA_049668005.1 Maribacter sp. | reverse complement strand
GCAAAATTTCAGTGATGAGCAGGAATTGGTCATGATGGGAGGAAGACAAGTAAATTCTAGGGCGTATCTAAGCCGGTTTAACTTTTCAGGTAGTGAGCAGAATAAAAAAGTAAATATGCTTTCTGGTGGAGAAAGAAACCGTTTACATCTTGCAATGACATTGAAAGAAGAAGGTAATGTTTTACTTTTAGATGAGCCTACTAATGATTTAGATGTCAATACATTACGAGCTTTGGAAGAAGGTTTGGAAAGCTTTGCTGGTTGTGCTGTAGTCATTTCCCATGATAGGTGGTTCTTGGATAGAATCTGTACACATATCTTGGCCTTTGAAGGCGATTCCCAAGTTTATTTCTTTGAAGGATCCTTCTCAGAATATGAGGAAAACAAAAAGAAAAGATTGGGTGGGGATTTAATACCGAAACGACTTAAGTACAAGAAGTTGATTAGATAAATTTAAAAAAAAAGCCTGCTCTTAGCAGGCGTTTTTTTAGTATTATTGTTTTAAAGGTTTTTGAACCGTTTCTTGTAGTTGATTTTCAATTTTTATTTTATCACCCACAACTATTAAAGTCATTTTTTCCGGTCTAATATATTTTTTGGTCATTTCCTGAACCTTTTCCGGAGTTATGGCATGCATATTTTTCACTTTGTCTGTAAGGAAGGATTCATCGAGATCATGTGTGTCCAAAAAGATAAGTTGGCCGATAATGCCATTCGGTGTTGAATTCTGAAGAACGTAAATGCCCGATTCATAATTAATGATACCCTCCATTTCTTCTTTACTTGGAGGTTCATTCTGTAATTTTTCAATCTCCTTCTGTATTTCGGATAATGAGGCACCGGTATGTTCAGTTGTAACGTCTGCACTTTCATACCAAACCCCAGACTTATAATTGTCCTGTATACTGCTACGGGGCGAATAGGTGTAACCTTTGTCCTCCCGGATGTTACTGGTTATCCTTGATGCAAATGAACCACCTAGAATGGAATTAGTGATGTCCAATGCGATATAATCCTCATTTGACGGGTCAATTACAGGCAGTCCATAATAAATCGTGGATTGGGGTGCATTTGGTCGATCAATGATTTTAATAGTATTCGAAGTCACTGGATTGGCAATAGGGTAGTTTGATTCCATTCCAGCGCGCCAGTCCAACATCGTATTTTCAACTGCAGCCTTTACCTTATCCTTATCAAAATTGCCGGCAACATAAATTGTGGTTCTTTGGGCTCCAAAATTTTGTTCGTAGAATTGTTTAATATCCTCAACCGAATAAGAATCGATCATTTCATCTGTTGGATAATACCTTCCATAAGGATGATCGGGATAAATCTCGGCAAAGAAATCCCTTGTAGCTTGGGCCCTAGGTCTTGAAAGACTAACAGCTAAATTTCTTTTCATATCATCCTTCAACCTATCCAATTCTTCGACTGGCCATTTAGGGTTTTTAAGAACATCGGCCATTAATTCAATTGCATTTGGTGCAAATTCATATAATACCGAACTACTGATTGAAGAAGCATGTACACCTACCGAAATATTTAGATTACCGCCCATACTTGCCATTTCATCGGCTATTTGTTTTGCACTTTTGGTGGTACTTCCTTCTTCCAATAAATCGGCCATTAAATCTGATAACCAAACTTGATTTTCCTTCTCATTTATATTCCCGGTTTTAATATTGAATCGGATGGTTGATTTGGGTATTGATCCATAGGGAACCAAAACCAAGGTTAATCCATTATCATATTTTATCACTTCCTTTACAGGTAATTTAAAATCTTTGGGTTCGCCGCCAACAGGGGGTAGTTCTTTTTCTTGGGCATTAATAATTGTCGTTGATAGGACTAAAATCAACATATAGAGGATTAGGTTTTTCATTTTACTGTTTTTTTTCATTATTAGCTAAAAGTGGATTAACCGTTAGAATTGTACGGTTAGACTTGTTTAAGTATTCAGAAATGGTCGCTTTGACAATATCTGGGGTAATTTTTTTGAATTCATCCTCCAATGTATTTATACGTTGTGGATTGTCATCAAAAAGTGCAAAGCTACATAGCAAGTCAGCTCTTCCTAATCCAAATGTCCCCCCTAAGTCGTCATATAACTGTGATCTAATTTTTATAATTGCCTTATCGATCATTTCTTGGTCAATACGATCAGAAAGACCTGTCATTACTTCATCGATTGAAAGTAGAATATCCGCTCTCGATTCTTTATCGTCATATTTAAGATCATACATCCATAGCATAGGCCCTTTGTAATTGTACATATTACCCAAATAATTTATACCCCCACTGACATTAGAGGTATACCCTTTTTCTTTTTCCAGTTTTTGGGCTAACAGACTATTGTCACCTTGAACAAGTATTTGATCCAACAGTCCCATGGCATAATATTCCGATGTGTTTCTTTCAGGCATATGATAGGCTAGGGCTATAGCGGGTTTGTTTGCCAGGGAATCATTTTTAACGAATTCTTTTTCCTCTAATTGCTTGGTTTCACTTATATCGGGTTGAGGAGGTAATTCGACTGCGGGGATATTACCGAAATATTTTTCGATCCATTTTTTTGCTTCATCAATTTCAAAATCACCCACGACCGATAAAGCTGCATTATTAGGTGAATAATAGGTTTTGAAGAAAGAGGTGACATCTTCTAGCTTGGCAGCTTCAAGATCATCAAGATCGCCATAGAAATTATGTGCATTGTACCAATTGCTATTAGCGAATTGGGGCATGTCCAACCAAGGGAAACCACCATATGGCTGATTGAGCACGTTTACTTTAACTTCATTTTTAACAACCCCTTGTTGATTGGTGAGATTATCTTGGGAAATATCCAGGCCACGCATTCTATCACCTTCCGCCCATAACATGGTTTCCAATTTATGTGAAGGTACTATCTCAAAATAGTTGGTGAAATCAAAACGTGTTGACCCATTTAAAATACCCCCGTTTTGCTGAACCAATTTAACAAATTCCATTTTCCCCAAATTTTGAGATCCTTGGAACATCATATGCTCAAATAAATGGGCAAATCCTGTACGATCTTTTGGTTCCAATCGAAAACCAATATTGTAATACACGGCAATAATCGCCGTTGGTGATGTCTTATCCTGTGATAGGATTACTTTTAAACCATTGTTCAATTTGTAATATTCCACCGGAACTTTAAATTGTGCGACATTTTTTTCCTCTTTCTTCTTACCATCACAGCTAAGGAAAAAAGCCACTGAGATACTAAGAAATAGACATTTTACAATTAATTTCATTTAGTTATTGTTTAGGATATTTAAAATACGGCTTTAATATAGAAATACAACTGAATATTTTTTATCTATTTTATTTTTGTATTAATAATTTTCTGTTGGATACCAATCCAATTGAAGGACTTCAATATCAGCATTTTCGTTATTCACTAATTCCTTGAATTTGACAACATCACTTACATCAGGTCTTCCTCGATAGTGATAGGGATAAACTTGTTTGGGCTTAAACTCCAGTACGGCATCCGCAGCACTTTCCACCGTCATGGTATAGGGTAGGTTCATACAAACAAAGGCCTTATCAATATTCTCTAAGTTCCTCATTTCCGGAATGTCCTCGGTATCGCCCGAAAAGTAGATACGTTGACCGCCCATATTCAAGACATAACCATTACCACGACCAATTTCATGAAAGCCTTTGGCTTCTTCCCTTAAATTGTACATGGGGATGGCTTCCACATTAATACCATAGCGCTCCTTGCTTTCGCCATTGTTCAATACATCAATCTGTGGAGTAAACGCTTCCGGCATTTTATCGGCCACTGCCGAAGGAACCATGATTTTTGACTTTTCGGTATTCAAGGCTTGTACGGTTTCCAAGCTAAAATGGTCTCCATGAATATCGGTTATCAGTATTAAATCAGGTTGTTTTTGCCCTGCAAAAGATTCAGCCCCACCCACGGGGTCAATATAAATCGTAATATCATTCCATTCTAAAATAGCCGTAGCATGTTCAATGGGAATGATTTTAACCGTTGATTCATCTTGTAAATCACTTGACGGACTCGGTGCTGGTAATGCACCAGCTTCCTTAGGTTCTGACTCAAGTAAAGGACTACTATTTTTTTTATCCTTACAAGAGACTATGATTAGGCTAAATACCAAGGTAATAAGTATAAGATTTTTCATTTTGTTAAGGTTAATAATTAAATTCAAATTCCATTTTTACATCGCTCCTTGCGTAGGGCAAGTCTTTTTCCAATTCAACATGCGTAAATCCGTATTTTTCATAAATATAGAGGGCCGTAGGTAACTTGGTACTTGAATAAAGCACTAGTTTTTTCCAGCCCTTTTCTTTTGCGAAATTTATGGCGTACTGCATCATGTGTTGACCAATTTTTAATCCTTGGTAGTTGGGGTCTACCGCCATTTTACCCAGTTCAAAACTTAGGTCATCAAGTTTAATAAATGAAAAGCATCCCACAATTTCAGCTTCATATTCGGCAAAAAAAATATGTCCTCCTTGATCAATAATAGATTTTTCACAGTTTTCCAGTAGCTGCTTGTCCTTAGGCTCAACATAAAAGTACTTCTCTAACCAAGCGATGTTCAAATCACGAAAATTGCTGATATACTTAGTGTTAAAAGGAATTATTCGCAATGACATTCTCGCACTCTAGTTTATTTAAGTTTATAAAGTTAGGTTTTGTGATTCTTATTCTGCTAATAATGTTAATTTTTTTAAACTTAAAAAATCCAATCCTGTAATTGAACCGTATATAGAAAACGAACAAACACTTTATATAAAGTAAAAAAGGTTAATTAATTTTTAACATTATGACTGAGACAAAAAACAACAATGGATTAAAAGTATTGGCAGGTTTGCTAGGTGTCGTACTTTTGGGAGTAATCATCTACACAGTTAGTCTTTACCAGGACAAGAAAAAGACTGAGACTGTACTTACTCAAGAAAAAGAATTGGTAGTTGAAGACTTGAACAGCTTAAAGTCAGAATATGACAAAGCTATTTTAGAGAGCAATGCTACAAATGAGGAGTTGGTAACTGCAAGGGACAATATTGCAAAATACATTGATTCTGTTACAACAATGAAAGCCGATATATCTACTTTGGCAAGATACAGAAGACAAGTAGGAGTCTTAAAAGCTGAAAGAGAGCAGTTACTTGCACAAGTTGATTCGCTTACAAGATCAAATACTATGATCGCAATGCAACGTGACAGTACATATGTTGAATTGGAAAAACAAACTGTATTCAATGATTCTTTGGTTGTACAGAACACTCAATTAGCGGATGTTGTTGAAAAGGGTTCTGCTTTGAATCTTTCTAAATTCAGCGTAGATGCAGTTAGAGAGCGTAATAGTGGTAAATTAGTCTCTACTTCAAGAGCTAAGTCCACCGATAAATTTAAAATCTGTTTCACTGTTGCTGACAATGTAATTTCTGAAGCTGGTGATAGGGAATTTTTTGTAGAGGTTCTTGATCCCCAAGGAAATGTTCTTGGAGAGAGCTATTCAAAAACCAACGAGGGTGGTGCTTCTGTAACCTATAGTAAAGGAACAAACTTTTACTACGAGAACAAGTCTTTGGATGTTTGTGATTATATTAATAAGCCAACTGGTGATTTCCAAAAAGGAAATTATATGGTAAATGTTTATGATGACAATTTAAAATTATTGGGTACTTCAAAGTTCACTCTTAAATAGTACACTATCCATTTCTATATAAAAAGGGGCAATCTTTAAAGATTGCCCCTTTTTTTGCATTGTACCTGAAAATTATTTTAAGCTGCCAACCATATCTTCTGGCTTGACCCATTCATCATAATCCTCTTCGGTAACATAACCCAAGTTTACAGCTTCCTCTTTTAGTGTAGTGCCATTTTTATGGGCCGTATTGGCGATTTCAGCCGCCTTGTAATACCCTATTTTAGTATTTAAGGCAGTTACCAACATTAATGAGTTGTTCAGTAATTCCTTGATTACTTCATGATTAGGCTCAATACCTGAAGCACAATTAATATCAAAACTAACACAGGCATCACCAAGTAATTGGGCAGATTGCAAAATGTTGGAAGCCATTACTGGTTTAAAGACATTAAGCTCGTAATGTCCTTGTGTTCCGCCTATGGTAATGGCCACGTCATTACCCATTACTTGTGCGCAGACCATTGTTAGTGCCTCACATTGGGTTGGGTTCACTTTTCCAGGCATGATGGAGCTACCAGGCTCATTGGCGGGAATGATTATTTCCCCAATACCAGAACGTGGTCCTGAAGCCATCATTCGAACATCATTTGCGATTTTATTCAAAGAAACAGCCAATTGTTTCAATGCTCCATGACTTTCAACAATAGCATCGTGGGCAGCAAGGGCTTCAAACTTATTAGCCGCTGTTTTAAAAGGAAGGCCGGTGAATTTGGAAATGTATTTGGCAACAAGAACATCATATCCCTTAGGAGTATTAAGTCCGGTACCAACAGCAGTTCCTCCTAAGGCCAATTCGCTCAAGTGGTCTAGCGTATTATCCAAGGCTTTAAGACCATGTTCCAATTGTGAAGCATAACCGGAGAATTCCTGTCCTAAGGTTAGGGGAGTAGCATCCATTAAATGGGTACGTCCTATTTTCACCACATCCTTAAAGTCCTTTGCCTTTTTAGTCAAGGTGTCCTTTAATTGGGTAACCCCAGGAATTGTAACCTCGACTATCTTTTTATATGCAGCGATGTGCATTCCTGTAGGGAAAGTATCATTGGAAGATTGGGATTTGTTCACATCATCATTGGGCTGAATGGTCTTTTCTCCTTCCCCGATAACTTTTCCTGCAATTTCATGAGCCCGATTGCCAATAACCTCGTTCACGTTCATATTACTTTGGGTTCCTGAACCGGTTTGCCATATTACCAATGGGAATTGGTCATTATGCTTCCCATCCAAAATTTCATCGCAAACAATGGCAATCAAATCCCTTTTTTCAATAGCGAGAACACCAAGTTCATGGTTTGCATAGGCTGCTGCCTTTTTCAAATAGGCAAATCCGTAAATAATATCCAATGGCATGGAGGCCGATGGGCCAATTTTAAAGTTATTTCGGGAACGTTCGGTCTGCGCACCCCAATATTTATCGGATGGCACCTCTACTTTTCCCATTGTGTCTTTTTCAATTCTGAAACTCATAATAGGGTATTTTGGTTTACTACAAAGGTACTTCATTGATAGATTTTAACACTCCTTGTCAAACATAAATTTTAAAAAATTGAAGATTTTTTTTGCATTTGATTTGTTCTTTTAATTGTTTTCAAAGTATCTTAGCGCCATAAAATAAACACAGATGTTCGAATTCGACCAATATTTAGGATTTTTAGCGTTTTTAACCATCTTGACCATTGGGTTTTGGTTAATGATTTTTTTATTGATGTTCGTAGTACCTTATTGGTTGGGGGGCAACATTATGGAATTTTGGAAAGAAAGGCGTAAGGCCAAAAAAGCTGCTCGCTTAGAGGAATAAAAAAAGAAGCCATTTGGCTTCTTTTTTGTTTTGTGACATTATGTAATATTTTGGATTAGCCTTCAAATTCATCATCATCACCGCCATTTCTTTCACTATTTCTATTTTTTCGACTTTGTGGTTCGTTGAACCTATAAAGAAACGATAAGGTGATCTGGCGTTCCCTCCATTGAAACTCACTATATGTAAAAACATTGTCCGTTCTTGTTTCACTTCTGCGCTTTCGTGAATTGAACAAATCCCTAATATTCAAGGATAATGTAGCCTTATCTTTCACAATATCCTTGCTGAAGGACATATTTGTGCTTAAAATGCCCTTGTTCCTGGATTGGGCATTTTCTGATGGCCCTCTATAAAAAACATTGGTTTGAAAATCAATAGTTCCTGGTAAGGGCAATTTGGCACTGAATCTTGAGAACCAAGTGAAATTATCAAAATCGAAATTTTGTGTTACGACTTCATCTATAAAATTAGTATAGGTGTAATCCCCTCTTAGTTGTCTTTGGAATAAATTTAGGTTTAAACTTAGTCTCCAGTTTCTTTTTGGCACGTAGGATGTAGTGAACTCCATTCCATATCTGTCTTCTGTGGCAAGATTTATTGGTGACCGTACTTGAACCGGCACAATAACTGGATTTTCTGGGTCATCTGGATTTTCAATTTCAACGAAATCACCCCGCTCCTGTGTTATGAATTGAAAGACTCCTGTAGAGTGGTTATAGTAAGCAGATGTATTAAAGGTGAATTTATCCCATCGTCGTAAATATCCCAGATCAAAAGCATTGGTGTACGTGGGATCTAAATCAGGATTACCTTGAAAAAGATTGGTATTACTGGATCGTGATGGAAACGGGTTGATAAATCTTGATCGAGGTCTTCTTAACCTTCTGCTATAACTGATTATTAGTTGTTCCTCTTCGGTGAACTCATAGCCTAAGAATAAGGAGGGAAACCAATCTACATATACCTTATTACTTGATTCGTTGGTGTTTACAAGGTCAATACCAATGTCCGATGCCTCCATTCGGAGCCCACCTAAAATATTGAATTTATTGATCTTTGTGCCTAATTGGGTATAGGCCGAATTCACATATTCCTTATAATTTAACTCATTGCTAAAATTGGGGTCACTGTCCAAAACCCCATTATTCAGTATTCCAAATTTAAAATCAGTATTAAAATTATTGAAAGTGCCTCGATAACCTAACTCAAATTGGGATTTATTATCCTTACCAAAAGGAAGTACGTAATCCATTTGGACTAATTGCCGAATTTGACTTTCGTCATTGATGGTCTGCTCGGTGGGGAGGTTGCTGTTTTCACCAATAATGATTTCTTCTATGATCGAGTTCTCAAGTTCACTCCCAGTGGAGTATTGATAGTCCATGGTAAGCTGGTGACCATCCTTTTCGAACCGCTTGATGTAATTAACGGAATATTGGATGTCCTCATCATTTTCACTTTCCGTAGTGAAGCGGTTTCTTTGAATGGTGGGAACACGTTGTGCATCAAAATTAAAAAAGTCAATATCGGTTAAGTCCTCCCCACTGGATTTTCTGTAGATAAAAGTGTTGGTTATACTACTTGTTGAATCAATAAAATATTCAAAACCAAAGTTTGTGTTAATACCTTCCTGTTGCCGATCATAATCCCTTATTTCATCCTGAAAGCTCGCCGTACTACCATCTTGATTAAAATTTTCCTGTTCAAAAAGGGCATTACCAGGTCCTTTGCGATAGCGATAGGATGTATTGGTAAAAATATTGAACTTTTCACGTCTTAGGTTTAAGCTTAGATTACCACCATAGATCTCAGGATTACCTACGTTAATACTAGCGTTACCATTAACTCCTGCAGTTTTATTCTGTTTTAATATGATATTGAGAATTCCAGCGGTACCTTCAGCATCATATCGGGCTGAAGGATTTGTGATTACCTCAACTTTTTCAATGGCTTCTGCAGGTAATTGTTGAAGTGCTTCAGTACTGAGTCCCGATAGGGCCGAAGGTTTGCCATTGATGAGGATACGAACACTTTCATTGCCCCTTAAACTTATGTTGCCTTCAACATCCACAGTTACTGAGGGTACGTTATCCAAAACATCGGTAACAGAGCCTCCTTTGACGGTAAGGTCGGAGCCAACATTGTAAATTTTCTTATCCAGTCGTAACTCAACTGTAGTTCGTTCCCCTATTACCTCAACACCTTCCAGTTGTTCAACATCAATACCGATTTTAATCGTCCCTAAATCAGTGGAGGTGCTAAATGTCTGTTCTTCTAGTGTAAAGGTCTTATAGGAAATATACTCAACACGTACATTATACCTGCCAGGCACGATCTGTACATTGAATTTTCCCAAGGCATCTGTTATCCCTCCCGTAACCCTATCCGGATTACGCAAACTTTGAAGTATCAAAGTGGCATACTCTAATGGTTGGCCAGTATCCTGGTCTATTACTATTCCCGTTATATTTATTGGTTCTGGTCTTTGCCCTTGGGGTCTTTGTGCGATTGCAATGAATGAGCTGAATGTAAGCAATAACAGGAATAGTTGTTTCATTTTTATTTTTCAGTTAACCTTTATCCGTCTTTTTTTTCTTCTTCTTTTGTTTTTTCTCCTTCTTCTTTTTCTCCTTATTCGTCTTTGCTACTCCGTTTTTCTGGAGCTCAACAAAAGCCTCGTACTTTTCCATTGGTAATCCGGCTTTGAGTTCTTCATCCTGGCGCTCCGTAATTTTCTCCATTTTTTCGCGCATTTTATCCGGAGTCAATTTTAGTATTTGCATCTCAATACGCTCTTGTACATATTTCTTAAGAACGCTGCTCAAGACGGCAGTTTCAAACTCATTTAATTCCAAAGCTGCTGCTATTGAAGGCATTTCATTATCGACAATCTCCTCAGCGGTTAAATTTTCTGGCTCTTTTTGTGGTTCTTGGGCTTGAGGGATTGAACTTCTTCCACGACCATAGTTGCCTCTACCGCCATAACCATAACCTCCACCACCATAGCCATATTGCGCTTGTAATTCTACTCCTGTTAATAATAAGGTGAACAGGGCAACCAAGTATGTTTTATTTATTTTCATAATGTTGCTAGTTTATTGGATTTCAAAAATAGTCGAAGGTTTAACCCTTAAGGGTTAAAACTTTGTTAAAGAATGTTGATTCGTAGTAATTGGGTTTACAAGAAAGATGCCAATTTTATAAATCATATGCAGTAAAGCGTACATTAAGGGATAAGAAAGAAAATTCCCATTCTAATTTAGAAGGTCGTATATCCTCTCTGTTGGTCTACCAATTACTGCTCTATTGTCCCTAAGAACTATTGGTCTTTCAATTAGTTTTGGATATAGTAACATCGCATCCAAAATTTCTTCCTCACTTAATTTTTTACCACGATATTTTTCCTTCCAAATAGCTTCATTTTTACGAACTAGATTTTCTGCAGGCATATTCAAATAACCCAATATTTTTTTTAATTCGTCTTTGGTTGGAATGTTTTCCAAATACTTGACAATCTCAAATTTTTCCCCTGATTTCTCCAAAGCTTCTAAACCTTGACGTGATTTAGTACATCTTGGATTATGGTATATTTTTATCATTTTAATGGATTTTTATTAAATAGTAATGTTCATTCCCCTTAAATCATTTAGTAATTGGGCGGCACTCATGAAATGGATTCCAATAATGCCCAATGCTTTAGCGGCTTCGACATTATCCAAATTGTCATCAATGAACACCGCATTTTCAGGAGTAATGTTATAGCGTGTTATGGCGATTTCATAGATTTTTTGAAATGGTTTTCTGGTTTTTTCCGCTCCAGACACGATAATACCTGCAAAATCTCCTAGAAAATCAAATCGATCTAAGGCAATGGGGAAAGTTTCTGCACTCCAATTGGTCAATGCATATAAATTATAGGCATTGGATTGTTTTAGTTGCTGCAATATACCTACGGTATCAAGGATAGGACCTCCCAACATATCCGGCCAAAGATCATAATACATTCTTATCCATGATTCATATTCAGGATATTGATTGACCAATAAATCAGTTCCTTCCTTTAAAGACCGTCCTGCATCATGGGCTACATTCCATTCCGAAGTACAGATATTGTTTAAAAACCAATCTACTTTTTCTTCGTTTCCATCAAAAACATTCCGGTACACATATTTGGGATTCCAATCAATCAGTACACCGCCCAAATCAAAAATAATCGTATCTATTGTACCCATATCTGAATAGGTTGCTCGTTACTCTTCCTCTTTTTGTCCCATCATCATCAAAAAGGCTTTTAAAAACTGATCAATATCCCCATCCATTACGGCATCAACATTCCCTGTCTCTTCCGATGTTCTAACATCTTTCACCAATTTATACGGGTGCATTACGTAATTTCTAATCTGGGATCCCCATTCAATCTTCATCTTGGAGGACTCAATCTCTTCTCGGGCTTCCATTTTCTTTCGTAATTCGATCTCATATAATTGGGATTTTAGCATTTTCAATGCCGTAGCCCTATTGTCATGCTGCGAACGTGAATCGGAACATGATATTTGAATTCCTGACGGTTTGTGAACTAATTGCACTTTCGTTTCTACCTTATTCACATTTTGTCCCCCCGCACCACTTGATCTAGCAGTGGTTATCTCAATGTCGGCAGGATTTATATCAATGGCTATACTGTCATCCACAAGTGGGTAAACATAGACCGAGGCGAATGAGGTATGCCGCTTTGCATTACTGTCAAATGGGGAAATACGCACTAAACGATGCACCCCATTTTCACCTTTAAGCCATCCAAAAGCATACTCACCATCAATCTCTAAAGTTACCGTTTTTATGCCAGCCACATCGCCTTCTTGATAATTGAGTTCCTTTACCTTGTACCCATTTTTCTCGCTCCACATCATATACATGCGCATAAGCATAGCGGCCCAATCGCAACTTTCAGTGCCTCCTGCACCCGCTGTAATCTGCAATACCGCAGTGAGTTCATCGCCTTCTTCGGAAAGCATGTTTTTAAACTCTAATTTTTCGATTAAATTGGTCGCTTTGTGGTAATGGCTGTTGACCTCAGCCTCGGTGACCTCACCTTCTTTCTGAAATTCCAGCAATACCTCTAAATCACCAACTAATGTTTTTACGGCGTTATAGTCATCAACCCAATGTTTTTTGGATTGTATGAATTTCATTTGTTCCTGGGCTTTTTTTGGGTCATTCCAAAAATCAGGAGCAAGCGTTTTTTCCTCTTCATTTTCTATTTCAATAAGTTTGGTATCTATGTCAAAGATACCTCCTTAACGCACCAAGGCGCTCAATGAGATCTTTAGATTGATCTACAGTTATCATTATAAAAACATTTTTAGCAAAAATAGGATTTAACTATGGTTGTGCAATCTATTTTATATAAATTTAGTCCAGACTAATTCAAGCTTATAAACAATATGAAAAATAGTTACATCTTCACCTTCATTGTATTTATCGGACTAACAATAGGCAACGCCCAATTTTCTGAAAAGAGTTCGGATTTTCAAAAATACACGGGCCTGTTCAATTTTTATCATGATGACAAAACCGACAAGATGTATATGGAGGTCACTGAACTTGAAAAGGATTTTCTTTATGTCTATTCTTTGAGCAGCGGTATTGGAAGTAATGATATAGGTTTAGATAGAGGGCAACTTGGAAATGAGCAAGTTGTGTTTTTTCGTAAAGCCGGCGGTAAGTTGATGTTGATACAACCAAATTTGAAATTCAGGGCCTTAACGGATAATGAATTGGAGCGTAAGTCGGTAGAACAAGCATTCGCAAAATCAGTTCTTTTTGGATTCAAGATTGAAGAGGAAAAAGAGGGTAACTATATTATTGACATTACTGATTTTTTAATGCAAGATGCCCATGGTGTGGCTTCAAGATTAAAACGATCTAAACAAGGCACCTACAGTCTTGATAAGACAAAAAGTGCTTTCGCAATGGATCGTACCAAAGCGTTTCCGAAGAACATTGAGTTTGATGTTACCTTGACCTTTAAAGGGAAACCTGAAGGTGGGTATATTAGGTCGGTTACCCCAAATGCAAATTTGGTAACCGTTGCGCAGCATCACTCCTTTATTGAATTACCGGATGATAAGTATCAGAAAAGAGTATTTGATCCTCGTTCAGGTTCGTATCCCACTTCTTATTATGATTATTCAACACCGGTACAGGAACCCATTATTAAAAGGTTTATTACAAGACATCGCCTTGAAAAGAAGGATCCGGCTGCTGAGCTTAGTGAAGCAGTTGAGCCCATAGTTTATTATTTGGATAACGGTACTCCAGAACCCATTCGCTCCGCGCTTTTGGATGGTGGCAGATGGTGGAACCAAGCCTTCGAAGCAGCGGGTTATAAAGATGCATTCCAATTGATCATGTTGCCTGATGATGCCGATCCATTGGATGTTCGTTATAATGTAATACAATGGGTACACCGATCTACAAGAGGTTGGAGTTATGGTAGTAGTATTACAGACCCAAGAACGGGTGAAATAATTAAAGGCCATGTTAGTCTTGGAAGTTTACGAATACGACAGGATTTCTTGATTGCGCAAGCCCTAATGAACAAGCCTTTTGCAGAAAGGGATGATAACTACCAGCCAATGTTGGATTTGGCTTTGGCGCGTATTCGCCAACTCTCTGCCCATGAGATAGGGCATACATTAGGCTTTGCTCATAATTATGCTGCGTCAACCAATGATAAGGCATCGGTTATGGACTATCCGCATCCACAATTCTCCTTAAATAATGGAGAGATTGGTTTTTCAAATGTTTATGAAACAGGTATTGGTGAATGGGATAAAGTTACCGTAGCTTATTCCTATACTGACTTTCCCAATGGTTCTAGTGAAAAAGATGGTTTGAATGAAATATTGAGCAATGCCATAGGAAAAGGCTTGCGATATATAACCGATCAGGATGCCAGGCCTATGGGCGGTGCCCATGTTTTGGCGCACTTATGGGATAATGGTAAAAATGTTAGCGAGGAGTTGAATGAAATGCTTAAAATACGTTCAGTTGCAATAGACAATTTCTCTATTGACAATATTAGAACTGGTGAGCCCAATACCGTTTTGGAAGATGTTTTTGTTCCGCTTTATTTCTTCCATCGCTATCAAACAGAAGCTGTATCCAAATTAGTTGGTGGTATGGAGTACAATTATGCAGTTAAAGGGGATGGTCAACAAACCATGTCCATTGTCGATAAAAAAATGCAGCAGCAAGCCTTAACCAGTATACTTAAAACTTTGGATGCCAATCAAATTGCTATTCCTAAGGAAAAACTGTCACTTTTTCCACCTAGGGCTTTTGGTTATGGTAAAACGAGGGAATCCCTCAAAGGAAAGACCGGTGTTTCTTTTGATGCACTGTCAGCTCCAGAGACAGCTGCCGATATGACGCTAGGACTCCTATTGCATCCTGAGCGTGCTTCTAGATTGATTCAGCAAAAGGCTTTGATGCCTAATAACTTGGGTCTTTCAGATGTTTTGGATGCAGTGGTGACCGCAACGCTCAATAAGAAACAAAAAGACGATTATATATCTGAAGTACAACAGAACATTAACTATAGGGTGCTTTATCATTTAATGAACCTTGCGGCACATGGGAAGGTACATCCCCAAGTGAATGCTTTCGCGAATTTAAAACTAAAGGAGCTCAGAGGGCAATTAATGCTTAAAAGTGATGCCAATGGCCCTGAAATGGTTCGCAGAATAGATAAATTCATGAAAGCACCAGAAAAATTCGAAATTATCCAAGCATCGAAAATTCCTGATGGTTCACCTATTGGTATGGATTGTATGAATTAAGTGCGACTGTACTTTCCACCTTGAAAATAGTTGTTATAAGGGATCAAATTTTATTTATACTAAACCCAATATTTAAAGTGAATATCAATTTAATAAGTGATACAGTAACCAAACCATCTCCTGGTATGTTAGAGGCCATGATGTCTGCTGATGTGGGTGATGATGTTTTTAAGGCTGACCCTTCAGTAAATTTATTGGAAAAGAAGGCAGCAGCATTTTTTGGCAAGGAAGCGGCCTTATTTTTCCCCAGTGGTACTATGGCCAATCAAACCGCAATTAAATTACACACACAACCTGGTGAGCAATTAATTTGCGATAAATACGCACATGTTTATAATTATGAAGGCGGAGGAGTTAGTTTTAACAGTGGTGTTTCATGTAAACTAATAGACGGTCATCGGGGCATGATGTCCGCCGAGCAAGTTGAAGCTGCAATAAATCCCCCAGATTTTTACCATAGTCCGCTAACAACCTTGGTATGTGTAGAAAATACCACAAATAAGGGTGGTGGTGCCTGCTGGGATTTTGAAGAATTAAGGAAAATAAAGAAAGTTTGTGTTTCACATGGTCTGAAGTATCATCTTGACGGTGCCCGACTATGGAATGCTCTCGTGGCTAAGGACGAAACAGCTGAACAGTACGGGGAACTTTTTGATACGATTAGTATTTGTTTCAGCAAAGGGCTGGGCTGTCCCGTAGGTTCAGTTTTGGTGGGCAGCAAGGATTTGATGGACAAGGCTTTGAGAGTGCGTAAAATTCTTGGTGGTGGAATGCGGCAGGCAGGGTATTTGGCCGCTGCTGCAGTATACGCCCTGGACCATAACATTCAAAGGTTGGCAGAAGATCATCAAAAAGCTTTGGAAATAGGTCAAATTTTAGGGAACCTGCATTTTATTAAGAAGGTTGAGCCCATTGAAACTAACATTATCATTTTTGAAATTAATGGAAAAGTTATAACGGAAACTGATTTTGTAGGTAAGTTGGCTGAAAAGAAAATTTCAATAATCGGAATGGGGCAGGGTAAATTAAGAATAGTAACGCATATGGATTACACCGACGCTATGCATGAATCCTTTTTAAATACCCTAAATTCCCTATAATTCTCCAAGATTCGCAAGCGATGAAATAGTGTTTTTAAGGTTCTTAATACCATTTTCCATACCTGCTTCAGAGTTATATAATTGGCTATGGCCTATCAGTTTTCCACCAGAATTCTTGAGATTGAATAAAAACATACCCTCATGATTCGTTTTTCGTTCAAACCGAATACTATTCTCACGAATAGGATTTAGGGATTTTACTATATTTTGTGCTTCAAGCTTATCAGTGAATTCAACACTTTTTAACAATGTATGACCTCCTTGTGTTTTAAGGTCGAAACTGAACTTACCTGTTCCTCTCTTTTTTATTTCTATCATAGCTTAATTGGACTATTCCTAAAGGTATAAAAAATTTTAATCCTAAGAATTCTTTGAAATAAGCATATCTACGTCTTTTTCTTACAAAAGATGTATTTCATCGTTGAAAATTGCATTTGAACGATGAAAATAAATAAGGCTTTATTAAAAATTGAAAAAGCTTCTTTAAAATTACTTTCGCCATACTTAATTATTAACATTAACAAAACACTTAAATTATGAAAAAAGTACTTTTACTATTTGCAGTGATGACTGCATCGATTACTATGGCGCAAGACCTGCCTGCCAATCCAGAACCTGGAAAATGTTATGTACGATGTACTACTCCTGACGTCTATGTAAATGAGACTGTAACATTGACTATTAAACCAGCTTACAAGGTATTGAAAACTGTACCGGCAACATACAAGACCATCACTGAAAGAGTTGAAGTTAGGGCTGCAGGGAAAAAAATGACTATCGTACCAGAAAAATGGGGAACTGAAACGGTAACTTATGTTGCAAAAGAAGGGGGAAATACCTTAAGAATTTCTCCAGTTTCTTTCAGGCCAAGTTCTGAAACAATTGAAATTAAACCAGCTTATGCCCAGTGGGAATTGGGGGCCGCAGCTCCTGATTGCGCTTCTGGAAATCCGGATGATTGTAGATTCTGGTGTTATAAAGGGTATCCTGCAGAATTCACGACTATCGAAACTCAAGTTATAGGTGCTGATGCTTCAGTATCCAAGACTGCAATTGGTTCACAAAATGCCTCATATACAAAAAGAGTATTGTTAGAGCCTGCAAGAGTGATCGAAGAAGTTATTCCTGCACAATATGATGAAATA
>JBATIW010000414.1:0-2298 GCA_049668005.1 Maribacter sp. | reverse complement strand
CCATCACCAACATCCTCTCGTATGCCATTCGCTATAATCAAATCTATTTCTTGTTGAAATTGTACTTCTGAAATCATCAATAAAATTGGTTTGCGCTAATTTACTAAAAACAAAACCCAATAATGACATCCGCTAACTTGAAAGTTTTAAATTTGAAATATGACGATAAAAATGATCGCGATTGGCAAAACCGACAGTGTTTCTTTGCAAGATCTTATAAAGGTGTATGAAAATCGATTAAAGCACTATATCAAGTTTGAATTGGATATAATTCCGGATATAAAAAATGTCAAAAATCTATCTGAAACCCAACAAAAGGAAAAAGAGGGCGAATTGATTCTGAAAAAATTGAAGGCTACCGATGTATTGATTCTACTCGATGAAAATGGAAAACAATTCGGTTCAGTTGAATTTTCTGATTTCCTGCAAAAAAAGATGAACTCGGGCATAAAACAATTGGTACTTGTCGTAGGGGGTCCTTATGGCTTCAGTGACGCTATTTACACTAAAGCACAAGCGAAAATAAGCTTATCGAAAATGACCTTCTCACATCAAATGGTTCGATTGTTTATTCTTGAACAGTTATATAGGGCTTTTACAATTTTAAAAAACGAGCCCTATCATCACCGCTAAGCTTTTTCTAATATAACACCCTAAACTTGATGGTATTATCGACCTTCCGTAATTCCTTGATTACGTCTTGGTTATATTCCTTGTCCAAATCAGAAATAACATAACCCAAATCCATATCAGTCGAAAGATATTGTCCAATAATGTTCATTTCATATTTGGCCAGAACCTCATTTATTTTAGCCATAATTCCTGGAACATTCTTGTGAATATGTAAAAAGCGATGCGCATTTATTTGTTTCGGCAACCTGATATTTGGGAAATTAACGGCGTCAACCGTATTCCCTGAATTGATATAATCCATAATTTTGTTAGGAACGAAATCCGCAATATTGCGCTGGGCCTCCTCCGTACTACCTCCTACATGAGGTGTTAAAATAACATTATTCAACCCTTGAAGCTCTGTAACAAAATCACCATTGCTTTGTGGCTCTTCTGGATAAACATCCACGGCCGCACCGGCTAGTTTACCACTTTTCAAGGCATTCACCAATGCGTCGATATCAACTACGAAACCACGTGACAAGTTAATAAGCATAGCGCCTTGCTTCATTTGGTTTATCTCTCGTTCCCCAATAAAATTTTTGTTGGCCTTATTATCATCAATGTGTAAAGTAACCACATCGGAAACATTCAATAAATCTTCCAAAGTTTCACATCTAATTGCATTACCTAGGGCAAGTTTATCCTCTACATCGTAATAATACACACGCATTCCTATGGCTTCTGCAAGAACTGACAATTGCTTTCCTATATTTCCATACCCTACAATTCCCAAATTCTTACCTCTTACCTCTCTTGAGTTAATGGCCGATTTATTCCATTGCCCTCCGTGAAGCTCTGTACTTCTTGGAAATACATTACGCATAAGCATAATAATATGACCTATAGCCAATTCTACCACAGAACGGGTATTACTATAGGGAGCATTGAAAACGACTACCCCTTTTTTCTTGCAATAATCGAGATCTATCTGCGTGGTACCAATACAAAAAGCACCAACAACCAATAATTTGTTGGCGGCATCCAACACGTTCTGGGTTACTTGTGTTTTGGAACGGATACCTAACACATGTACGCCCTTTATTTTTTCGATTAACTGATCCTCTGACAAACTGGTTTTTACCAATTCTACTGAAAATCCATCTTCGGAAAGATTGTCAAATGCTGCAGGGTGTACATCTTCCAATAATAATATCTTAATCCTATTCTTTGGATAAGAAATATTACGTGGCAAATCATTAACAAATAAAAATTCATCAAGGTTCGGAGTTATATGATCTGCATTATCGGCAGCTTTATCACGATGAACATTCTCCGTATATGCAAAAAATTTATGGGCAATTCCCGCTTCACGCATTACATAATCGCTATAACCATCCCCGATTACTTGAACCTCACCATCCAAATCAAGATTTTTCAGACATTCTATTTTACCATTGTGGGTCGCAAGAACATTATCCGCATCAAATCCCACGATATTTCCCTCTTCATCAAATTCAAAGGTATTTGCATAAACCCTATCCGAAGGAATATTATATTCCAAAACAATGGGATCAATAAACTCCTTAAATCCACAAGAAATCACATAAATATCATCTGAGTACTTTTCAAAAAATTCTTTGTTGGACGCTATTGATTTGGATATTTTTTGGCGAAGTTCCTCCA
>JBATIW010000413.1:0-1863 GCA_049668005.1 Maribacter sp. | reverse complement strand
CCCATAAGGAGGTTGGTCTTTTATTGGTAAACCCTAATTCTTCAATCCCGATATGTACACTTTCGGGCGATTCAATAGTAGAAGTCAGACTTTCCGAATATTCTGTAGCCGTCGGAACCAAAACTTTTGACTCTGGTAATGGTGGCAGTCTAAATGTGTTTCGCCACCCAAATGGCTGTAAAGTCTTTAGTAGTGCCTTTCTTTTTTCTGCATAGTGTTTTGCGGTTGCAACTGCTTTTATAACATTAAGTTTTCCGCTACCCGTGCGTGTAGCATCAGCCCCTAGAACCGGATCGGCAGCGCCAATAATAATATTTCGTATTTGCCAAAAAGGAGTGTTCTTTGGAAGCATTTCCAAAACAAGTGCAGTTGCTCCCGCCACCCTGGGTGCTGCCATGCTGGTTCCCGACATTCTTGTTGTTGAAGGACGTGGCAACTGACTCGAAACTGGAGTTGACCTTGCAGCTCTGATATTCCAACCGGGAGCAATAATGTCTGGTTTGAATCGACCATCCAAAGTTGGACCTTTGCTACTGAAAGGAGCCATTTTAAAACCACCTGAAGTCGCATCATATGCCCCCACCACAATACTGTTATAGCCATTGGCAATAGTACCTGTGGTCGCATTGGTGACAGCAAATGATGGATCAAAACGAGATTGACAAGTTGAGCAATTACCATCGCGTTCTATCCAAGCATGATAGCGTCCGTCAAAAATCTTTTTTCCCTTCAGCTTAACCGTCCATCGTCCAGAAGGGGCATTTTTATATAAAAATAGATTTATGTGGTTCTTGCCATTGTTTGGTTCTTTATCCCTATGATATATCCGCCCTATGGTAGCACCCCCGATAACAACATCTCTTTTGTTATTTACAGGGCAACGAAAGGATTTGCCGGAGTGATTATTGATTAGTTCTATCGAAAACATATCGCTGCCGGGATACCAAATTTCCATTTCGTTCAAAGTTGTATCGGCTTTGTCAACAACGAAAGAAAAGCTTTTTATTTTCCCGGGCCTTACAATATCACTATGGTGCGTTCGGCTTTGAAAGTAATTTCCTGTAGATTGGCAGACCATGGCATTGTTTCTCAATTTCAGATAGTTATCAATACCTTGCTCCACCAGAGTCTTCCCATCATGAGGCCCGCCATGCCTACCCACACTAACATTGATGGCTAAAGGTCGGTCCTCAGCCAAGTTATGAATGGCATCCAGCGCTTCAAGAATCCGTACGCTATCCCCTAAATTTGAGGTTCCTGAAGTACCACGAGAAGCTAAGTGTACGAAAATAAGATCTGCCTTAGAAGCAACACCTTTGCTGCCAATAGTTCCATTTCCTGCGGCAATGTCCATTACATGGGTGCCATGGGTACCTTTGCCGGTAGAATCACTTTTTCCCGGATGATAACTAAGACTTTTATAGGGAGTTTTCGACTTTAAGGCTCGATTAATTTGATCTCTAGTAAACAATCTGCCATATCCGTAAGGGGCAAGTCCTTTGGTATCTTTGAAGGATTGATCCCATAGTGCCAATAAGCGTGTACTCCCATCAGGATTTCGGAAATTTGGATGTGCAAAATCTATACCCCAATCCATTACTGCGACTACCGTATTTTTACCGGTAGCAGTTTCTGTAGAAGCTTTTTTTTCGGAATAAGAAGAAATATATTCAGAAGAATAAGATGAATCATAAACAACAAAACGAGGGGCCTTCATACTTTTAGTCTGATCGGAACGATACACTTCAAGGATATCCGCTCGACGAATTCTACAGGTAATTATATCACCAAACTGGGCAATAGGGGTTAGCTTTTCAGGAATAACATTTTCATTAGTCAATCGCACGAGTACTTCTACAATCT
>JBATIW010000412.1:0-1576 GCA_049668005.1 Maribacter sp. | reverse complement strand
AGTTGAAACTGTCCTTATCGCCTCAAATTCTTCTTCTTTGATTTCAGCATTTATGTTTTTTGCAACGTTTTCAGCTACTTCAGCCTGGATTTTGAAGATTTCCTTAATTTCCCAAACACCTGAGTATTCATCAGACCAGAAGTGCTTGTCAGACAGACCATCTATCAATTGCACATTGATTTTTAAGTGATCCCCGGATAGTTGAAAATTTCCTTGCAAAATATTCGTTACCCCTAACTCTTTCGCTATTTCAGGTATACTTTTATCTGTTTCCTTATATTTTATCATTGATGTGAATGGAATGACCCTATCAATTGATTGAATCTTGGTTAGCCTTGAGATTACAGCATCTGTCATACCATCACTAACATATTCAAGTTCAGGATCGCCACTCCAGTTTTTAAACGGAATTATCGCAATGGATTTCTCCAATATTAATTCCTCATCGACAATTATTTTTAATGGAGTGTTGGGCCTTGGTTTATTTACAAAGGATACAGCTATGGCAATAAGCAATGTAATTATGATTATAATGTTCAAGCGTTTGTTGGTAGCCGCTGTGATAGATTGATCTTCTGAGACCTTTATGGTTTTTTTTAAACCTTCAGGGGTTATTTCATAGACCCATGAAAAAATAATCCAAATAGGTAGGCCAATGGCCATTAAGAACATCAAGGTCTTTAAGACCCAAGGAGGTGTCCCGATACTTGGTAGAACGCTTGTGAGAACTTGCACTAGGATCCAAGCCACAACTATATATGCTATAGTTGCCTTAATGACATTTCTACGTTTGAGTTCATCGAAAATTTTCATCCCCTTTTGCTTGAATAACCACAAAAGTTATAATCATTAAACCACAAAGACAATGATAAAAGTCAGTTTCAATAAAATGGCTTTAATTGGATTAGATGGATCGCTAAAGAACAAATGAGTTTAAATCTATTCGGGAATACTATATGGTTCTATGGGAAATCCCACTTTGGTATACAGTTCCAAGTAGCGTTTATCATTGCGTAAAGGGATCAATAAAGGTTCTTCACGTAGCCAGACCATTTCCATTTCATGCTGGTCGTATGATTTTTGAAGCCAATTAAAGGCACTTTCATAATCCTGGGAATGACAATAATAAAGTGCCATAAACCAAGCAGGGCTACCTGAATCCCTTTTCTCGTATCGTTTATTCAATTCATTTAAATATTCCGTAATACCCTCCTCATTACCATCAATATGTTCATGTACAGCACTGAGCCATAATATTATAGGGGGCCTATCCGTGAAAATAGTTGTATATTTTTTTAATTGGTTTTTGGAATTTTCATATTCTTTTAAATAGTAATGCCATTTGGCCGATTCCTGTAAATAGTAAATGTGATGGGTGAACAAGGTATCACGGGCTCCCAACAATTCAATAGCTTCATCTTCCCTACCAAGTAAAAAAAGTGTTCCGGCCTTTGGCGGATACGACCAAGTAGTTTGGGGCATGTTCGATATTCTATTATTTACTGCCAATAGCGCCTCGGAAAATCTTCCAGTCATCATGGGGTAGATCACATCCATGCCCAGATCTCTACCTAAA
>JBATIW010000411.1:0-3266 GCA_049668005.1 Maribacter sp. | reverse complement strand
AATTGGTCTTTTCGGTACCTAGCGGCAATTTCGGGAATATTTGTGCCGGCATGGTGGCACAGCGATTGGGAATGCCGGTAAAACACCTTGTGGCATCAACCAATGTCAATGACACCGTTCCACTATTTATGCAAACTGGAAAATACAATCCAAAACCATCCACCGCAACCATTTCAAATGCGATGGATGTTGGCGATCCGAGTAATTTTATACGTATAAGACACCTGCATAATGACAATTTGGATGCTTTGACCGAAAACCTGAGCTCCTACTCCTTTACTGATGAACAGACAAAGAAAGCTATGCTTCATATTCACAAAACATCCAATTACATCGCCGACCCTCATGGTGCTGTTGGTTATTTGGGCCTAAAGCAATATCAAAAATCACATGCAAATACCTATGGTGTATTTCTGGAAACCGCACATCCTGTTAAATTTTTGGATGTTGTTGAGGAAACTATTGCTGTAACCTTGGAGATTCCTTCGCAAATACAGAAAGTGATGGGTAAGGAAAAGAAGTCCATAAAAATCAGTACCTATGGCGAATTGAAAGCATATCTGCTAAATCGTCATTGATCATCTTATGACTTTTCCGAAGGAAAAACCAAAACATTAGTTAAGAGGGCGTTGTCATCTTCATATTTTGAATAAATTTGCCCAAACAAAATTTAGCTGTTTATGAAGAATACCGCCTTATCTGAAACTCACGAAGCCCTTGGAGCTAAAATGGTAGCTTTTGCTGGATACAATATGCCTGTCTCTTATGAAGGGATAAATATTGAGCACGAAACCGTTAGAAAAGGTGTTGGTGTTTTCGATGTTTCACATATGGGTGAATTTTTAATTGAGGGTCCAAATGCATTGGATTTGATTCAGAAGGTTACTTCCAATGACGCCTCCAAACTTGCTGTGGGTAAAGCCCAATATAGTTGTTTACCTAATGAAACAGGCGGTATTGTTGATGATCTGATCGTTTATAGAGTTAAGGAAGATACATACCTCTTGGTAGTCAACGCATCCAATATTGAAAAGGATTGGAATCATATTACAAAATATAATGAAAGGTTCAATGCTGAAATGAAAGACCTTTCAGAAGCTTATTCCCTCTTAGCAATTCAGGGTCCAAAAGCAGTTGAAGCCATGCAGAGCATTACTTCCGTTGATTTGAGCGCCATTAAATTCTACAATTTTGTTGTTGGTGATTTTGCAGGTATTGAGCACGTAATTATCTCAGCAACTGGTTATACTGGTTCTGGCGGATTTGAAATTTATTGCAAGAATAGCGAGGTAAAACAGGTTTGGGACGCCATTTTTGAAGCAGGTGCCGATTTTGGAATAAAGCCAATTGGTTTGGCCGCAAGGGACACCTTAAGATTGGAAATGGGCTATTGCCTTTACGGTAATGACATTAATGATAAGACGTCACCCTACGAAGCGGGCCTTGGTTGGATCACAAAATTCACCAAGGATTTTGTAAATAGCGAGGCATTGGCCAGGGAAAAAGAGCATGGACCAAAGCGTAAACTCATCGCTTTTGAATTGGATGACCGTGGTATACCACGTCAAGGATATGACATTGTAGATGGACAAGGGAAAACTATTGGAGAAGTAACCTCAGGAACCATGTCGCCTTCGCTTGGTAAGGGTATTGGATTGGGCTACGTGCCTAACATTTTTTCAGAAATAGGTAGTAAAATCAATATCCAAATAAGGAAAAATGCGGTGCCTGCAACAGTTGTAAAATTACCCTTCTATAAAACTCAATGCTAAACTACCAACATATAATCGATACCATAACCACTACGTTAAAAAGTGTTGATGAAAAAGGCATTGTAGCTTCTTATATCCCAGAACTTGCATGTATTGATGCAAATAAATTTGGCATCCATTTGGTAGATGCCTCTTTAAATAGGTTTAGCGCTGGCGATGCCAATGAATTATTTTCCATTCAAAGTATTTCAAAAGTTTTGAGTCTTGCTAAATGCTTAAGCATTATAGACAATGACTTATGGAAAAGAGTTGGCGTTGAACCTTCAGGAGACCCTTTTAATCATATGTCGCTCTTGGAATTTGAGAGTGGTATTCCAAGAAATCCGTTCATAAATGCAGGAGCAATTGTAGTCGCTGATATTTTGGTTTCACATCTAAAAAACCCAAAAAAAGATTTTCTTGCCTATATACATCGGCTAACAAATGATAAATCCATTACTTACAATGAAAAAGTAGCCAAGTCTGAAAAAGAAACTGGTTATAGGAACATGGCGGCTGCCAACCTTCTTAAATCCTACGGAAATTTAATAAATGATGTAGATACTGTCCTAGATTTTTATTTCCATCAATGTTCAATTGAAATGAATTGCAAGCAGTTGGCAGATTCCTTTTACATTTTTATGAATCATGGAAAATGCCAAAGGGGTAATACTTTTTTGAACATTAATCAAGTTAAACGAATAAATGCATTAATGCTCACTTGTGGTTTTTATGATGAAGCTGGCGAATTTGCTTTTGAAGTAGGATTACCGGGTAAAAGTGGTGTTGGGGGTGGCATAGCTGCTGTTTTACCAAACGAATTTACAGTAGTCACATGGTCTCCTGGACTAAACCCCAAAGGGAATTCCAAACTTGGTATGAAAGCTTTGGAACAATTGACTACACAAACTTCACAATCAATCTTTTAAGAATTGGAAACAAAGAAAATTCTAATTCTTGGCGCAAGTGGATTCATCGGGAATGCCCTCTATAAAGAGCTCTGTTCCTATTTTGATACCTACGGCACTTATAATTCCGCAAGAAGGTCTTTCGAAGGAAATCAGCAATTTTTTAAATATGATATGGAAGAGGATGATATCTTCCAATTATTGAAAAAAATCCGTCCGCAAATTATAATTTCTTCCCTAAGAGGAAACTTTGCAGCACAAATTAAGGCACATCAACACCTTGTTGAATACATTTTGGAAAACGATTGTAAATTGTTTTTTATCTCTTCAGCCAATGTTTTTGATACCTATAGTAAATATCCATCATATGAAAATGATAAAACCCTATCAGAAAGCATTTATGGGAGATTAAAAATCAAGATTGAGAATATGTTGATGCGTCTACCAAAGGAAAAAACAGCAATTTTAAGGGTTCCTAGGGTATTCGGTAATTCATCACCAAGAATCAAGGAGATAAAGAACCTTATTTGGAATAATGAGCCTATAGAGGTATTTCCCAATCTGATCATGAATGTAACCCATGATGATAAATTAGCACAACAAATTC
>JBATIW010000410.1:0-7818 GCA_049668005.1 Maribacter sp. | reverse complement strand
CAATCTCTCCAATAGCATACCTTAAATATTTTAAAGGCTTGTTATCATCGGCAAGTTTCTTACGTATTTTTCTAAAGAAATTGATCATAGGTGGTGGTTAGTTGTTCTTCCCGAGTGATAAGAAATTATCATAAAAATACAATTTCCTTCCGAATGTGAACAATTTAAAATAGTCTGAAAAGGGGTTTAGGAATGACCACAGTTAACTCCGGCCGATCTAGTTAGGAAACTATTCTTTAACAAACACCATGCAGTGTTGCCAGGGTAGGTTGCTAATGTTTCGTTCTAATCTCATCCCGGCCGCATGCATTTCCTTAACGGCCTGGGCTTCGGTCATTTTATGGACATTTTTGATAGGCACCCACGCATCTTCCCCCCTGTATTCGATGAGGTATATTTTTCCATCTGCCCGTAGCGCCTTTTTTATGGAGGCAATCATTCCTTTAGGATAGGCAAACTCATGGTACACATCTACCATCAATACTTTGTCTATTGAATTTTCAGGAAGGTTCACGGCTTGTTCACCTCCTTTGATAACCTTTACATTTTCGATATTACCACTGGCTTTTTTCTTACGCAACTCCGTTAGCATTCCTTCCTGTATATCCACCGCATACACCGTTCCCTTGTGCACTAAAGGCGCCATTTTAAACACATGATAACCAGATCCGGCCCCAATATCCGCGATGGCTTGCTCTGGGCGTATTTCCATATTGCGAAGCAAGGTGGCCGTGTTTTCCTCCCGCTCTCGTTCGGGTCGCTCTAGCCAGTTTATCCCTTGATAACCCATAACATAGGCGATTTCACGCCCCAAATACCATTTTCCAATGCCATTGGGGTCTCCTTTTTTGTAGGTATAGTGGCTGTTCGCCACCACATCTTGGGCGGCGCAGTGGATCACGGGTAACTGTAAACAAAGCAAGAATAAGAGTAGGGAAATATTTTTCATTTGAATTTTTGGACATATTTTTAATTACCAATAACAAGCAGTTTTAGCGGCGCGCTATTTCTTTTATCTTGTACAAGATACTACAACAAACAGTATGTTTTAGCACATTAAAAGAAAGACTACAATCTTAATAGTAGTACTCAAATATTCACCAAAGTAAACGAGGTACTTACGATTGCGCCACAACTCTTGCATCCAAATCAGTATAAAAAGCAGTGAAATACATAATAATCACAGCATTAACGGGTTAATAAGGTATATAATCCTATATTTATCTTGTTAGAACTAAACCGAAACAACAATAAACCTATGCGGCGATACAAAATCTTGGTAGGTACTGCAATTTGTATTCTTATCCTTTTCGCCCTTACCATAAGTGCCAATAATCCTGTATCCATTTCCAAGTCAAAAGATGTAATTTCTGCCGATAAGCCAAAGCAAACTTTTGTCCATCAAAAAGAATCACAACGAAATACATGGCAACAACAAGAATTGAAGGTTGCCCTAAAAGCATATTTTGACAAAGCCATCGCATCTGGGGACATAGTCGGTGCCGGGGTGAGCATCGTGAAAGGAAATTCGATTGTGATTTCCGATGGATTCGGTAAACGGAATATTAATGCAAATGAGGGTGTTGACGGCCAAACGATATTTAGACTCGGATCCTTATCGAAAGGATTTACCGGGATATTGGCAGCCAATTTAGTAAATGAAGGCAAATTGGATTGGAATGATAAGGTCAGCGATTATATTCCGGATTTCAAGTTGGGAGATAAAAGCAATACTGATAAAATTACCTTGGCCACTGTTTTATCACACACTTCAGGGACACCATACCATAGTTACACCAATCTGGTTGAGGCCGGATTGTCACTTACAGCTATTGCTAAACGCTTTAAAGATGTAGCACCAATAAGTAATCCCGGTTTAATGTATAGTTATCAAAATGCGCTATTTGCCCTCTCTGGAGAGATGATGTACAAAGCTACCGGCAAGGACATCACTACATCATTTGATAACAGGTTTTTTAAGCCACTGGAAATGTGTTCCACGACAATGGATTATGAAACCTTAATAGATGCAGAAAATGTTGCAATGCCCCATTCAAAGCGACAAAACAGGTGGAAAACCAAAAAACTTACAAATAATTATTACAATGCCGTAGCCGCTGGAGGCATTAATGCCAGCGCTTCTGATATGGCCAAATGGATGCGATTTTTACTGGGGTATAACCCGGAGATAATGAGCAAGTCGGCCTTAGAAGAGGCTTTTAACCCATTTATAGAAATTAAAGGCCATTCTAAATATTACCATCGTTGGCCTGGACATAAATCATCGCATTACGGCTTTGGGTGGAGGATCCATAAATTTGTAGAGGACGATACCAATTATGAAAAAACCATTTGGCACCACGGTGGCAGTGTAAACAACTACAGGAATGAAATTGCCGTCTATCCTGAAGCCGATCTGGGGATTTGTGTGCTGTTAAACAGTAATTCCAGGCTCGCGAGAACAGTGGTCCCAGACTTGTACAAGATAGTCAAGAAGGTTTATGAACGGACTACCATCAAAATTGCTTCTAACAGCATTCCAAACACTTTCCCGAACTACTGAGTAATCCGATAATTTCTGATCGTGTTACACTTTCGGGATTCCCAAATGATCATCCTCAATATTATTTAGTTATTACCACGACAGGGGTAGAAAACCATGCAGGTATAGGGTTATCTTATAAGGCTGTCTTTAACCCTTCAATTAACTGTTCAATTTCTTTCATACTGGTATAGTGTAAAAAAGAAATGCGTAACACACCAGGTTGTCTGGGGATATCCATATCCATCAAGGGACGAACGGCATAAAAATCACCCATTCCCAACATCAGTTTATGTTGTGTTAGGATAGCATAAACTTCATCAAGACTCTTGTTAAGAAGAAGAATCGAAACCGTAGGTACCCTTCCATCAGTTGTATTAGTTCCTAAAATTTGAATATCATCCCGGGATCTCAAAAACCCAAGTAACCGTTCCAATAAGGCTTTTTCTTGTTCAAGAAATAAGCTTTTTAATGCAGTGTTTCTTTGGGAAGGCACTGCCTTTTCTTCAAAATGATGTTCATAGACCGCATCAAAATAATCCAATATGCCGCTCACCGATCCAATTTGGGCATGATCCGGACCTGCTGGGGTTAGCATGCTTCTGGTGATACCCTCTTTGAAGAAATGTGACTGGTTTTCCATCTTCACTATCAATTCCTTCTTTACATACATCAATCCTAAATGTGGTCCAAAGGTCTTGTATAATGAAAATAGATAAATGTCCGCCCCCAAAGTTTTTAAATCCGGAAAACCATGCGGAGCATAAGCCACGCCGTCCACTGCGCATATGGCCCCATGGGCATGTGCCTTGCTACTTATTTCTTTTACTGGGTTCACATGGCCGATCACATTTGAACAATGGGGAAATGCCACCATTCTGGTTCGATCAGAGAATAGACCGTCCAAATCCTCCAGACTTAATAATCCCGTTTCCGAAGCTACATGCCACTCTACAATCTTAATTCCCCGCTCCGCTAAACGCCTCCAAGCACCTGCATTGGCCTCATGATCCTGACAGGAAACAATGATCTCGTCCCCGTCTTGCCACATAGGACGCATTGCATTTGCCAACACATACACGTTTTGTGTAGTAGACGGACCGAAATGAATTTCGGAAGCTTCCACATTCAGGTACTCGGCCATCCGCTTATAAGACTCATCCATTAATTCCCCGGCCAGCATGGAAGCGGGATAAGGATAATAGGGCTGCACCTTGTTTTTCATGTAAAAGGAAGTCAATCGATTAATAAACTGGCTACAAGGGTATGAGCCTCCCGCATTTTCAAAAAATGCCCACCCCTGCAGTGAAGGTTCGGCAAAAGCGGGAAATTGTGCACGTATAAATGGTAAATCGAGTTTCATAACTAATGAGGTTGCTTTAATAATTGACGACTATGATTACGAGTGTTTCCAAAAGGGTTGTATCGTATTATACGTCAGGGTTCTTCAGATCAATTCAAGAACGATTAACGGCTTATAGTTGATTTTTTAAGATTCTTGAAAGCGATAAAAATTCGATAAATATTATCAATAAATATAAATAAATAAGTGGGAAAAACAGGAAGTTCCCTTTTTCCCACCTAATAATTATCTCTTGGAATTTTAAGGAACAATAATATTATGTACCTCTGGAATAGTTGGTTCAACCAGTGTTCCTCCATTTTTCACATGAAGAGGCATCAATGTTTCGCCAAATTTATTAAACGCTTCCTCTGCTCTGATTCCCATACATCAGTAACGTGCCAACCATTGCCGTCCTGAGACGATTCATGGTAGCGTCGTTCAGGAATTTTACCCATTCCTGAATTCTTTAGGTCTTTCACAATTGCTTCATATACCTTTAAATCGGTATTGGGGGATGTAAACTGTACAAAAATATTTTTCATTTTTTAAGTATTTTTTGTAAAAATTATGGCAATTTATTTTACCCCGCTTTTTAAGTGATTTCTAGCTTCACTATAATTCTATAAAATTCGGTGACCATTTAGTGCTATGGTTTGAATACCCAATATTATTTGGATTATTTTGAAGATTATTCCATTGTTGGGGAAACTACACTCACTATTCTGTATAGTTGGGAATTCCGTGGTCCGTCATAGTTTCCTTGAAGATCATCCCAAAATCCACCTGGTAGAACTAAATCATCGCTAAATGCGGGCGACAACGCTGCGTGGGCTGTTGAAAATAAATCATATGATGCACTGCTAAACGGAAAATCATTGGATTGCGGAGAAATAATAACCGAGTTACCCCAACCTTTCATGCTTGTTTGACCGTCCGTCATTGCTTTTTGAACCATAGGTTTCCATTTATCTTCTTCAAATGCTAGATGCTTAGCATTGTTTATGGTATTATGGTAGATAATACGAACATATTTAAAATCATTCATTGGAACTACATTCGCACCTTGGATATGGTTATCAAGATCACGTAGAAATATTTGATCGGTGTTCTTACTTAAAGAATTGGTCTGCATGTCATCCATTTTAACATTTGGGAAAATGTCAGATATACCACCCCAATCGGCGCCCTTGTCCAAGTCCTTGAAAGTATTGATAATTAGAATATTTGGAGCATTTTCCTGATCAATTCCTCCCATTCTTTGAAATATACCCCAAAAAGTAAGATTTCCTTTTTTAACCTCGTTTTCTGCCCACTTATTCCAATAAGTGGTTTCCCTTTTTAGATATTCCTGCATATCTTCAGGAGCAACCCTTCGATATTGGTGAGTACTGATTTCCTGTGCTTTCGAAAATTGAAAACTCATTAAACAAGCTAAAAGGATTAAAATGGAATTTTTCATAATTGTGTTTTTTAAGATTTATACCCGCTTTATTTATTCAAAAATTGCGACCAATTTCAAACGGCTTATTTAAATACAAAGGGGAAGAAAATCATCAAATAATAAAGTAATGAAGATTTGTATTTAATAATGGTGAAAACTATGATTTAGTCTTGGCAAATGAAGTAATTAATGAAGAAAAACACAAGTTAGTAAGGACGAATGCCCATTTTGATTGTCCCTAGACTACTATTTAATTATCGGGAAAAATTTACAAAGCTCAATATTATTATTAGAGCGGTAATTTGGGTAGTATCGCAGCATCTTTTTAGTGCAATGTCAAATCGTTCCAAATCTTCAATTTCCCAAGTACTGTCGTGCCCGATCATAAAAGGCGGAGAAGGGTCTACCAATTGGAATATTTTAACTCTACATGGCTGTTATCTTAACGTTAATTGGTCTGCCAGTTTTAAAAAACACAAAATTGGTATGTGGCTTAATATATTATATACTCAAGTCCCAGATTACTCAAATACTGGATATATGATAAAGTAATATATGGTCTTTATTCATTAATAAATCGGAGGTAATGGTCATAGCGTTTAAATATATCATCAACGTAATCATAAGGTTCCTTACCGCGCACATACCCATATTTTATCCCTTCTTTATTAAAGTTTTGGGGATAGGTAAGTGCCAGAATCATCTGATCTACATTTCCATCCCACACATCCGGATCCAATTGATTCATCGTTGCCAAATTTTGTGCATCTTTAACATGGAAATACCCGCAATTGTATGCCGCCAGGGTGAATTTAACCCGTTGTACACTGTCTGTAATGTCATAAAATGCATCGTAAATTATTTTTAGATACTTGGTGCCACCACGGATATTCTCTTTTGGATCCAATCTGTTCTTTATTCCCATGTCTTTAGCCGTCCCCGGCATCAGTTGCATTAATCCTGCTGCTCCAGTCCAAGCACTGGCCGCATTGTTAAAATTGGATTCCTGATAAATTAGTGCAGCCAAAAACCGCCAGTCCCAGTTAATTATTTTGGCATTGGCTTCTATTATCCCATCGTACTGGCTAATTTCATTTGTATTTACACTATAAAAATCACTTTTTGCCCTATTCTTAAAAGTTCTTTTGTTTTTAAAGTACTTGTTATAAATCATATTATACTCGGGCTGTTTTCTATATTGTTTTATCCATGTATTGGTAGCTTCTAATAACTGAGGGGAATTTGGCCGCAAGGCCCAAGCTATTCTTTGTGAAAAACTTACGGGGACATTCGTATCCAATATAGGAGCATAGGAAGAATTTATGTTGGCCAAGTTTTTATCGGCTATGGTATATTTGATCTTTTCATCTGCAACCATTTGTATTATTTCATCAGTGGATAAGTTGCCATCCAAGGTATCAATGATAATTTTCCCACCCATCTCTTTGGAAAGGTTTATAAGTCTCTTAAAATAGGAGGTATTTTCACGAACAGAGACCGTATCACCAATTAATTCCAAAGGATCTTGAATGATGTTTTTTTTTATATTATCCAGGGTCATTTTTCGCCAGTTCGCGGGTTTTTTTTGAACCAATACCTGTTTGGTCAAATATAAATAATCTGTAAAGGCAGCTACTTTTTTTCTATCCTCGGTAATGGCCAGTCCATAAGCTACAATATCGGCATGTCCACTGATTAAATTGGTGAGCAACATATCCAGGTTGTTCGAAATTTTGATTTCCAATTCCAGTTGCAAATGATCGGCTAGGCGTTGTAGTAATTCATATTCATAACCCATGGGTTTGCCCTTGTATAAAAAATAGCTGGTACTACTGTAGGCTAGCAATACTTTAAGTTTACCATCTTTTTTTATATCCTTAAGATCTCTTGTAAAAGATTTAGTTGCCGCTTGTTTTGTATGGGATTTATCCGGATTGCAGTTTATGAAAAGCGTAAAAACAAGTAACACGACAAAAATGTCAAGACTATTTTTCATAGGTTTTTAGTATCACCTTATTCTGGTTTTTCATTTTAAAGATATCAATTTTTAAAACAAACATGTTTTCTGTTTTATTCCGCTAAGAAATTGTTGTTGAATTTTAAATAAGCCTACGATCATGATTGTTTAATAGCAAAATGGAAAGTGGTATCATCAAAAGCGATAATTCGCCTGGCGAAGATGGAGCGTCTAGTATACAGGAATAGTACCAGCTGTAACCAATGCCATTCGTATATATGCAACTGGCATACGGATACGGTAACTACCGGTAAAAATTCGATGTTGCATGACATACCAACAAGCTAGGCTAATGAGGTTTGCTTTTCTAAATACATTTAGAAGCTTTTACATTATAAACAGGAGCACATACAATGCCCAGATAAAGCAAAAAGCACAAAAAACATACAAGATGTATGATGAAGTAGATTTCTTATTCATAAGACTGGGTTATATAAATAGATAACTGTTTTACGAATACATTAAATATTTAG
>JBATIW010000409.1:0-1583 GCA_049668005.1 Maribacter sp. | reverse complement strand
GCCTACACCTATTTTGAAGGAACGGAAGAAGACGCCAAACAGCTTTACAAGGATTTTTATAAGGATGCCGTATTTACCCAAGTTGCAGAGGAACCCATTAATTTAAAACAAGTAGTGAATACGAATCAATGCCATATTCATTTGCATAAGCATGAAGATACTTTACTAATTACATCCGCTATAGACAATCTTTTAAAGGGAGCATCAGGGCAGGCAGTACAAAACATGAATATAATGTTTGGCTATAGCGAAAATGAAGGTTTACAGTTAAAGGCTGGGGTTTATTAAACGAATAAGATTCCTGATTACGCAGGAATGACAAAAGAAATTAAAAATGAAAATAGCAATAATTGGCGCAGGGAATTTAGGAATATCAATAGCTGAAGGAGTCTTGCATAGCAACGGGCATACTAGCATGTATTTGACCAAAAGAAGTACTGAAAGCATTAAACATTATGAGAAGTTCGGCAATGTCGTGGTAACAACAAACAACCGTGAAGCGGTTCAAAACTCAGATATTTTGATCTTCGCCGTTCAACCCTTGCATATTGGAAAATTGTTGGAAGAGGTAAAAGATCTGCTCACAGAAAATCATGTAATCATTTCGACCATAACAGGGTTCAGTATTGAAAACATAGAAAAGAGCATCGGTAAAGATCAGAACATCATCCGAAGCATGCCTAACACGGCAATATCAGTCGGAAAATCTATGACTTGTATTTGCGCCAATGAAAAGGGCAAAAAGCGAATTGAATTGGCCAAGGCCATTTTTAACCGAATGGGGCATTCAATGGAAATCCCTGAAGAACAAATGCAAGCTGCAACGGTTATTTGCGCGAGTGGAATAGCATTCTGGATGCGATTGATACGCGCTACCACACAAGGAGCCATTCAATTGGGTTTTGATGCCAAAGAAGCCCAGGAATTGGCAATGCATACATGCGACGGGGCAGCTGGACTATTAATAGCTTCTGGTCATCATCCTGAGGAAGAAATTGACAAAGTAACGACTCCTATGGGATGCACAATAAAAGGATTGAACGAAATGGAACACCAAGGATTAAGCTCATCCCTAATCCGGGGAATTGTTGCTTCGTTCGAAAAAATAAGTGAGTTTAAAAAAGCGAACCAATGAAATTATTCGATGTATATCCATTATATGATGTAACCCCTGTTTCCGCCAAGGGAATTTTTGTTACAGATGATAAAGGGCAGGAATATCTCGATTTTTACGGAGGACATGCAGTGATAGCAATTGGTCACGCCCACCCACTTTATGTAAAACGATTAAAAGACCAATTGGATAAAATTGGATTTTATAGCAATGCTGTACATAATCCACTTCAGGTTGAATTGGCAACCAAGCTCGGGCAGCTTTCAAATTGTGAAGATTATAATCTGTTTCTATGCAATTCTGGTGCTGAAGCCAATGAAAATGCCCTGAAAATGGCATCTTTTCAAACGGGCAAATCACGCGTTATAGCTTTCAATAATAGTTTTCATGGCAGGACCTCGGCTGCGGTGGCAACAACGGATAACGAAAAGATAAACGCCCCAATTAACAAACAACAAAAGGTGACATT
>JBATIW010000408.1:0-2265 GCA_049668005.1 Maribacter sp. | reverse complement strand
TACTAATATCATCACTCGCCCCAAAGAAACACCCCTCTCCACTCAAACCCTCTCTGCCGTCGAAATTGCAACATATCCAGGTAGTAATAATGATGTTGTACAAGTGGCGCAGACACTACCAGGAGTATCACCCTCTATAGGAGGATTTCGAAATGATCTAATTATTAGAGGTGGAGCACCGAACGAAACGGTGTATTATTTGGACGGCATGGAAATTCCCAACATCAACCATTTTGCTACACAAGGCAGCGCCGGTGGTCCCGTTGGCCTTATCAATGTATCATTTATAGATAATGTCACCTTATCATCTTCTGCTTTTAATGCGCGTTATGACAATCCACTATCTGGGGTGTTGCAGTTTCAGCAACGCAATGGAAATGCCCGAAACTTTGCCGGAAACTTTAGAATAAGTGCCAGTGAAGCGGCCTTAACGTTAGAGGGTCCATTGTTCAAGAAAGGTGCTGAGGAGTCCAAAACTACCTTTTTGGCTTCAGTACGCCGCAGTTATCTCCAATTTTTGTTTCAGGCCATAGGCCTTCCGATTAGGCCGGACTATTGGGATTACCAGTTTAAAATCAATCATGAGATCAATGAATTCAATACCCTTACCTTTCTTGGGGTCGGTTCCATAGACGATTTCTCTGTAAGACCGCCAGACGAATTTGATCCTGAACAACAGGCGACCCTAGATCAGGCCCCTTTCATTAAACAAAGCACCAATACCATAGGTTTGAGCTGGCGTAATCGTTTTAAAAATGGAAAAGGGTTTATGCTGACCACCTTGAGCAACAATACCCTAAATAATGATTTTACGCGTTATGCGGACCCTGAGAACGAACAAGGTGTTATTTTTAATAACGACGCCCGTGAATCCGAAACCAAACTGCGGTACGAATTGACCCAGTTTTCTGAAGATTGGAAGTTGACCTCAGGTCTCAATATTCAACATTCCGATTATAACAATGTTACGTTTGATGTGCTTAATAACTTGACCTTTGATACCACCATCGATTTTGTGAAATACGGTTTGTTTGCCAATGCAACGCGTTCCTTCTTTGATAATAAGTTGGATGTTTCTTTGGGATTTAGAATGGATGATGATAGTTTCACTAAAAACGAGAGCCTTTTAAGTACTTTTTCACCGCGTTTTTCGGCTTCCTATGAATTTGCCCCTGATTGGCGTATCAATGGTTCACTGGGTCGCTACTTCAAATTACCACCTTATACCATTTTAGGATTTAGGGATACAAATAATGAACTTATCAATCAGAATGTCGATTACACCCAAAGTGACCATTTGGTGTTAGGTATTCAACGCTATTTTTCTCCATCAAGCAATATTTCATTTGAGGGGTTCTATAAGCGTTACGAAGATTATCCCGTTTCCTTACGCGATGGTGTCTCTTTGGCAAACAAAGGGGGCGGCTTTGAGGTGTTGGGCAGCGAACCCATTGAAACAGTCGGCAGAGGCAGAAGCTACGGCGCAGAGCTACAGTTTCAACAAAAACTATCGAACAATTTCTATGGTATTTTCTCATACACCTGGTTTTATAGCGAGTTTACGGGTATTGACCGTGACGCTTACTTACCTTCAGTTTGGGACAGTAGGCATTTAATTTCATTTGTTGGGGGATACAAGTTAAAGCGTAACTGGGAATTGAGCTCAAGATACCGTTTCGCAGGTCGCACTCCTTTTGTGCCAACGGATTTGGATGCCACATTAGCCAACTATCCCGAAGTGATTTTAGATTATTCGAGATTGGGAACGGAAAAATTGGCTATTTTCAGTCAATTGGATGTACGACTGGATAAAAAATGGAATTTTAAAAAATTTGCGTTCGAATTATTTATCGAAGCTCAGAATATCTTAGGGCAAAATATCCCCAAGCCTATCGATTTTGGTCTTAACAGAGACGCGATGGGCATGGTGGTTCAACCGCAAAGTCTCGTGGCCATTGAAAATGACGGGGGTCAAATCATTCCCAGTATAGGTATTGTCATCGATTTTTAAAAACTGCCAACCGGGTTTTATGATCTAATGATGTTATCATCAGATATTTATCGGTATTGGGAGTACGATGGAATTATTGTAAATTCATACAAATCTTAATATGATATAGAATGAAGGAGCATCGGATTATTTACGTCTTATTGATTGCCATGATGATGGCCTGCAATTCAAGCACAAAGAAGAAAGAAAAAGAAAACACCCTCGCGAACAAGGATATTCCAAAGGTAGTTACTGCGGATATTGAGAATGGTATA
>JBATIW010000407.1:0-3235 GCA_049668005.1 Maribacter sp. | reverse complement strand
GGCGGGGGTACTACAGCATCTTACATACAAAGTGAGGGTGATGACCTTTATCGTAAAAGTCTCTATACTTTTTGGAAACGCACCGTACCACCACCAAGTATGATGACCTTTGATGCATCATCAAGGGATTTATGTTCCGTTCAAAGACAGCAAACCAATACACCCTTACAAGCCTTGGTCTTATTGAACGACCCACAACTTATAGAAGCGTCGAGGGTAATGGCCTATCATGAGTTACAATCAAATGAAAATGACATTAGAATGCAGATAAGTGCTCTTTTTCAAAAAGCCACTTCCCGTTTACCGGATGAAGTCGAAATACAAATGTTGCATGATTATTATAATCAAGCACTTTCTAAAATCAAATCGCAAGAACTCAATGCTGAGGAATACCTTTCAATAGGCGCTTTCCATACGAAGGAGAATATCCCTAAAGCTGAATGGGCAGCACTTGCATTAACAGCCCATACCATTCTAAATTTAGACGAAACCATAACCAGAGGGTAATTATGAGTGAGAAAAAAATTCTTGAAGAACGGTCTTTGATCCTGAATAGAAGGTCCTTTTTAGGTAAGACGGCATTAGGCGTTGGTGGGGTAGCACTAGCTTCCCTCTTGGGAATCAATTTCTTAAGAAAAGGGAAAAATGGCCTATTAACCGCAGACAATGGACCATCTGGCGTTAAAGGTATTTTGGATTCGTTGCACCATCCGGCCAAAATCAAAAGAGTTATTTATTTATTTCAAAGCGGAGGGCCATCACAGTTAGAACTATTTGATTATAAACCCTTGCTGAAAACAAGAAGAGGTGAGGATTTACCAGAATCCATACGAAAAGGACAGCGCTTAACAGGAATGACCTCGGGTCAAGACAAATTTCCATTGGTAGGTTCGCAATTCGGTTTTCAACAACATGGTAAAAGCGGGGCTTGGATTAGCGATCTGTTGCCCTATACAGCTAAAATGGCAGATGATATCTGTATCATAAAATCAATGCACACCGAAGCCATTAACCACGACCCGGCCGTCACATTTTTCCAAACGGGATCCCAACAGCCCGGAAGGCCAAGCATTGGTTCTTGGTTGAGTTATGGCTTGGGCAGTGAGAATGAAAACCTGCCAGCGTTCACTGTATTATTATCCAGAGGTTCTGGAAGGCCAAATGGTCAACCCCTTTATACAAGACTTTGGGGTAATGGATTTCTTCATTCCCTGCATCAAGGTGTTCAGTTCAGGGCAGCAAAAGACCCCGTATTATATCTCAATGACCCAAAAGGTATTACCAAAGAAGGCAAAAGGGATATGTTAGATCAGATTGCAGCATTGAACGACAAACATTTTCAAGAGAACAGAGATCCCGAAATTCAGAGTAGAATTGCCCAATATGAAATGGCCTACCGCATGCAAACTTCCGTTCCTGAAGTTATTAATACTGATAACGAACCCGATTATATATATAAAATGTATGGAGCCGACGCTAAAATACCAGGTACTTTTGCAGCCAATTGTTTATTAGCCAGAAGATTAGCCGAACAAGACGTGCGTTTTATCCAATTGTATCATATGGGCTGGGATCAACATGATAATCTTCCTGGAGCGATTGCCAGACAAGCGAAGGACGTAGATCAGGCATCCGCCGCATTAGTGGCTGATTTAAAACAGCGCGGAATGCTCGAGGACACCTTGGTCATTTGGGGAGGTGAATTTGGCAGAACAAATTATTCGCAAGGAGTTTTGACCGATACCAATTATGGCCGTGACCATCACCCACGATGTTTCAGTATGTGGATGGCCGGTGGGGGTATAAAACCGGGAATTGTTTATGGTGAGACCGATGAATTTGGATATAACATTACTCAAAATCCAGTTCATGTTCATGACTTTCAAGCGACACTCTTGCATCAACTTGGAATAGACCATGAAAAATTGGTCTATAAATATCAAGGAAGACGATTTAGACTTACTGATGTTGAGGGACATGTTGTAAAGGATATATTAACCTAGCCTTATCCAAGTAGCCCAAAAAATGAAACGAAGAACGTTTATTCAAAATACATCTTTGGCCACTGGAGGAATCTTCATGGGAATGCCAATTTTGAATGCTATGACACCATATAAAGACATAATTATTGGTCATAATTCGCATCAGTATAAAATTGATATGAACTGGGGCGCCCTAAATTCAGAATTTTACCCTGTGAATGATTGTCATGAAATGGTTCAAGATTCCAAAGGAAGAATCATCCTCTTGACCAATCATACAAAAAACAATGTGATTGTATATGATAAATCCGGAAAGCTCATAGAAGTATGGGGAACAGACTATCCTGGCGCCCACGGGCTGACCTTGAATGTGGAAAATGGAGAGGATGTGCTTTATATCTCAGATAATTCAAGGCATGAGGTTATCAAGACCACGATTGATGGAAAGGTAATCCAAGTATTTACCTATCCAAAAGAATCGGGAAAATACACCTCAAAAGAATTATACATTCCTACTGAAACAGCAATTGCTGAAAATGGGGATGTTTATATTGCCGATGGTTATGGGGAGCAGTATATTATGCATTACAATGCCAAGGGGGAGTTACTAAATACTTTTGGTGGAAAAGGTGATGAAGATGCGTTGTTCAACAATGCCCATGGTATCTGTATTGATACGCGAAACCCTGCTAATCCTACCCTATTGATAACAGCAAGACAGCAGAATAAGCTTAAGCGGTTTACCATGGGTGGGGAATTTATCGAAAGCTCAGATTTACCCGGAGCATATATTTGCAGACCCGTGATAAAGGGTTCAAACGTGTTTTTGGCTACTATTTGGTCAGGGGATGGTAGCGATGGCACTGGTTTTATCTCTGTTTTGGATAAAGACAATAAGTTGGTTTCGGCACCGGGAGGAAACGTTCCGAACTACATTGATGAACAGTTAGAGCCCATGCATCAGACCCTAAAGGTTTTTCATCATCCCCATGACGTGTGTGTTGATGATGATGACAATCTATATGTTGCCCAATGGAACTCGGGCAAAACCTATCCTATTAAATTATTCCGGGTTTAGTTATGAAATGCATTTATTTTCTTCTTGTTTTTTTCACGCTCCTTTCATGTAAAATCGAAAAGGACCGCTATGATGAAACGGGTAATTTTCAGTTGGCATCCCCCTTATTAAAAGTTGATTCCACGCTTTTCATAAACTCAGCCATAGTAACCATGGAGTTGGGATTCCCTAATAG
>JBATIW010000406.1:0-6809 GCA_049668005.1 Maribacter sp. | reverse complement strand
CTACAAGGTATGCGCCAAACGAATAAGAACTTTGGGGAAGAACAATTGATCCCTGATGCCAATACGAATGATATTGGTGTATTAGCCACCTCCCACATTCATTTTAAAGACGACAGTGGGATGCAAGTGGGAATACGTTTTGACCATAGGAATATTAATGGAGACATAGACATCAGTCCCCCACAAAGCAGCTTTTTTGAGAAATTAGATCGTAATTTCAATAGTGTAAATGCTGCAGTCGGTTATAAATTCAATATTTCCAAAAAGAGTATAGCCCGTTTGAACCTAGCAACAGGTTTTCGAGCACCTAATTTAGCTGAATTAACCTCTGATGGAGTTCACGAAGGAACCAATAGATACGAGATTGGAAATCCAAATCTAGAACGTGAACAAAATGTTCAAGCCGATATTTCTTTGGAATACAAAAACAAGCATATAGAGTTCTTCGTGAACGGGTTCTATAATGCCATCAAAGATTATATTTTTATTGAACCCAACGGTGAAGTCATTGGGGAGGATGATGTGTTTGTTTACCAACAGGAAAGCGCTGATTTATATGGGGGTGAAATTGGTTTTCATTTACATCCACATCCATTGGATTGGCTTCACTTAGAAAGTAGTTTTGAGACCGTCATCGGCAAACAAAAAAACGGCTCATATTTACCACTTATACCTGCGAACAGCCTAGTCAATACCATAAGGGTAGAATCAAAAAACGCTCATAAATGGATAAATAATGAATATGCTTTCATTACTTTAAGGTCTGTTTTTGATCAAAATAATGTTGGTAATTTCGAAGAACCCACCAAGGGCTATAACTTGGTGGGTTTGGGTTTTGGAGGAAATCTGGTTATTTTCAATACCCCTTTGGAAATGAGGCTTAGCGCACAAAACATTTTTGACAAAACTTTTATTTCACATTTATCAAGATTGAAAACTGATGGGATTGCCAATATTGGTAGAAATATCTCATTGGCAGTAAGTATTCCATTATAAAATTATAAAGGGAAGGTAATTAGTCAGTATCGATTTCGATTATCCTTCCCTTTTTTGAACCTTTGAAGATGTAGGTGTATACCCACATAATGGTGAAGGTTGGGACAACATCCAATCCTGGCATAATTTCCTCTATAAAGGTGAATACGCCAGCGGCTTTACCAACTTTGCCCTTGTACAATCTAGTCATTAACCAGCCCGCCAAAGGGGCCCATATAATATCGGAAAAATCGCCAATAAATGGCACTGCGAAGGAAAGCATTCCTATGCCATCGAATAACAATCCCAGTAATAAGGTTTGGTACTTCTTATTTTTGATTTGTGACATAATTAAAGTTATGAATTCACTTTTAGCAATGCAACAAGGATGCCAGATTTAATCAGGAAATAGTGCGCTTTTTAGGAAAGGTTTGAGCTTATCAATTTTAAAAACTCATTGCGGGTTTCCTCTTTTACAAAACTGCCCCTAAACCCTGATGTGGTGGTTACTGAGTTTTGTTTTTGTACCCCTCTCATCATCATGCACATATGCGAAGCTTCAATAACCACGGCAACCCCCTGCGGCTTTACGGTGTCATTGATACAATCCAATATTTGTTCTGTCAATCGCTCTTGAACTTGTAATCTTCGTGCAAAGACATCTACAATGCGTGGCAATTTGCTTAAACCAACAATATGCCCATTGGGAATATAAGCTATATGTGCCTTACCAAAGAAGGGCAGCATATGATGCTCACAAAGTGAATAGAGTTCAATATCCTTTACGATGACCATTTCATTGTAAGATTCCTTGAACATAGCACTTTTTAATATTTCTGCGGCATCCTGTTGATACCCCTGCGTAAGAAACAACATTGCTTTAGCGGCACGTTCAGGGGTTTTCATCAACCCCTCGCGAGAAACATCCTCGCCAATTTCCTCAATGATTTTAGAATACCGGTCTTTAACATCATTAGTTATTTCCAAGTTGTATTCCTCTAAACTTTTATATGATGCCATCCTTTTGTTTTCGTTAAAGTGAATTTCATTTTACAATACCTATAGTCACTGTTTTACCAAGAAAATTACACAATGGCAATTTACATTAAAATCGATGAAATGAAACAACAAACTTTCATTGTTAAAGAGAGGGTTGTTTTGGTATGTCTATACTATTGTTTAATTTTCAAGCTGTAAAAAAGCATACATGATCCAAGCCACCAATATCCAAAAATTTTACGGTGAATTACAAGTTTTAAAAGGTGTAGACCTCCATATAAAAAAAGGTGAAATCGTTTCTATTGTCGGACCCTCTGGTGCTGGAAAGACAACACTTCTTCAAATTTTGGGAACATTGGATGTTCAGAGTAACAAATTAGATAGTAGACTGCTTATCAATGGAATTGAAGTAAGTGATCTGTCCGATAAGGAACTGGCTCGATTTAGGAATGAGCATATTGGTTTTATCTTTCAGTTTCATCAGCTATTACCAGAGTTTACCGCTTTGGAGAATGTGTGTATACCTGCATACATTAAAAAAACTCCAAAAGTAGTGGTTGAAAAAAGAGCCAAAGAATTGCTTGAATTTTTGGGGCTTTCGCATCGCATACACCACAAACCGAATGAACTTTCAGGGGGAGAGCAGCAGCGCGTTGCTGTGGCAAGATCTTTGATCAATAATCCTTCTATCATTTTTGCGGATGAGCCAAGTGGTAATTTGGATTCTGAAAGCGCGGATAATCTGCATAAACTCTTTTTTGAACTCCGTGATAAATTTGGACAGACTTTCGTTATAGTTACCCATAACCTGGAATTGGCTGATTTGGCCGACCGTAAGTTTACCATGGTCGACGGGCGTATTACGGACTCCGTTGGTATTGAATGGACGGATTTTACCAACCGGCCATTACTATGACGCATAGAGAGCTCAAGGAGTTTTTGGATGCAAAGGTGGAACAATATAATCTCCCATCTTTTTTGGAGAGTGATCCAATCCAAATTCCCCATAAATTCAGGGCGAAGGAAGATATAGAAATAAGTGCCTTCTTAACGGCAACCATTGCTTGGGGCAATAGAAAGAGCATCATCAATAATGCCAATGTAATGATGTCTTTATTGGACTATGCCCCTTTTGACTTTGTGCAGAACCATACAGCTTCTGATTTAGACCAATTAAAGGATTTCGTGCACCGTACTTTCAACGGTCGCGACCTTTCGTTTTTTATTCGAAGTTTAAAGAATATCTATGCGAACCACAGGGGAATGGAAAATGTCTTCGCTACGAATATGTCCAAGGATTCCGTACAAAATTCAATTTCAGAATTCAAAAAAGTGTTCTTTGAAATACCCCACCTACAACGAACAACCAAACATATATCAGACCCCTTAAAAGGCTCTGCCGCCAAGCGAATTAATATGTTTTTACGGTGGATGGTTAGGGATGCCTCAACCGGAGTCGATTTTGGAATTTGGAGTAAAATATCACCTGCTCAACTCTCATGTCCTTTAGATGTTCATTCGGGTAACGTAGCCCGTAAGCTCAAGCTACTCAAACGAAAACAGAATGATGCCAAGGCCTTGGCAGAATTAGATGCTTCGCTACGAAAATTGGATCCATTAGATCCAGTTAAATACGATTTTGCGCTTTTCGGTCTAGGGGTATTTGAAAAATTCTAATTAACAATTATTATTATTTTTCATCATCGCTCAAATTTCCCTACATTTATTCCAAGACTAAAATCAACCCGAAAATGAAAAAAACAATACTTTCCTTGGGCCTTGTTATTTGCTTTGCAATTGCAAATGCTCAAGAGCGTAAACTTCCGATAGATACGGTAATTACTACCCAACACAGTGTAACCATAGATGGCACCCCCATTAATTATACGGCAAAAACGGGTACACAACCGGTATGGGATGAAGAAGGCAAACCTACTGCCTCTTTACATTATACCTACTATACACGAAATAATGTAAAAGACCGTGCCTCTAGGCCTTTATTGATTTCTTTTAATGGCGGCCCAGGTTCAGGTTCAGTATGGATGCATCTTGCCTATACAGGCCCAAGGGTTCTAAAAATTGATGATGAAGGTTACCCGGTACAACCCTACGGAGTGAAACATAATCCGTATTCTGTACTGGACGTAACCGATATTGTATATGTCAATCCCGCAAATACAGGATATTCCCGCACAATTCCTGAGACAGGAAAGGATGTTGATCGGGATAAGTTTTTTGGAATTAACGCTGATATAAAATATTTGGCCGAGTGGCTAAATACCTTCGTGACAAGAAATAACAGATGGCGCTCGCCAAAATATATTATTGGCGAGAGCTATGGTGGAACACGTGTAATGGGTCTTTCCTTGGCATTGCAAAACCAACAATGGATGTATTTGAACGGGGTGATCATGGTTTCACCTGCTGATTACAAAGTAATACGCACTGGTGGTCCTGTTTCTGATGCCATGAACCTTCCATACTATACAGCTGCTGCATGGCACCATAAGGCCTTGCCCACAGAATTACAAAACAAGGATTTATTGGAGATTCTTCCAGAATCTGAAAACTACACTATTAATACACTTATTCCCGCACTGGCGAAAGGTGGCTATATTGGTGAAACTGAAAAGAATGCAGTTGCTAAAAAAATGGCCTATTATTCAGGCCTATCGGAGAAAGAAATTCTTAATCAGAATTTAGTGGTTCCTACGGGATATTTTTGGAAAAATCTATTGAAGGATAAAGGCTATACCACGGGACGACTGGATTCCAGATATTTGGGAATTGACCGTCAACAATTTGGCTCAAGGCCTGATTATAGTGCAGAACTAACTTCCTGGTTGCATAGTTTTACGCCTGCAATCAATTATTATTTACAGGAAGAATTAAAATTCAAGACCGATATTAAATACAATATGTTCGGTCCCGTTCGCCCATGGAACAATGAAAATGATAACACACGTGATAACCTGAGACAGGCAATGGCCCAGAACCCTTATTTGAATGTATTGGTTCAGTCAGGCTATTATGATGGGGCAACTACTTATTTCAATGCCAAATATACCATGTGGCAAGTTGACCCAAGTGGACGAATGAAAGACCGTTTCGAGTTTAAGGGATATCGCAGCGGACACATGATGTATTTACGCCGTGAGGATCTACAGAACGCCAATAATGATATTCGTGCATTCATCAAACGCACTACAGCGAATGGTGAAAGTGCCAAGTATTAGCGTTTAGTGGAGGTTTGGCAAGTTTGAATTTTATAAGATCATGGGGAAATTGCATATATCATGATTGTTGATGTATTTCTGTTGTCTTCACAAAAATAGAGCATACCATTATCATTCTTAGCCACCCCATATCCCCAGTTTTCTTTACGATATAATGAATGTGTGCCAGTTTCTATGTTCAATACATAAACGTAGTTATCTGGATCGTCTTCGCACTTATATGCGGTTACTAGAAGATTACCTTGATCGAATACCGCTAAATTCTGGATGCCGTTTCTACCATGAGCTTCAAAACGTAGCACATCCTGATGTACATTGCATTCATTTTCTTTTAGGTCTTCAATAGTATAGATATAGATAATCTGTTCTTCATGGCAGTTATCATCATGTGGCCAATCATTATTTATATATTTACCAGCCACATATACCTTGCCATTCAAGAGCTCCACTGCGCCAATGTGACCCGGAAAATCCAATAAATAAAAAGTAGGCTTGTCAACCCCTTCGATGATTCCGCCTTCGAATTTCAAAAGCTTGTTTTCAGCACAATTATAATCCCTTTTCCATGTTTTGGCAGTACTCAGCGGAACCCACAGATCATCCTCATAAAAAGCAGGGTCACCATAATGGAAAGCTTTGCATTCTTCACCTAAAAACTCATAGCATCTTTGTTCGGTTATAACTTCTTCCTTATCCATGGAATAGGTTATTAATTGCTTGGTTGAGCTAATAAACAGGGTATTCCTCTCAAAACAAATGCCTTGAATATGGTTTGCCCCATTCCAATTACCATTTACAATCTCATCTACCACTATAGGTCCAATGCTCTCGTTAAACTTCGCCACTAAATTAACATCATCATCTTCGCCATCAAACAAATCCATTTCACATGACGTCATAAACGAAAAACAAAAAATAGAGAATAGTGCAATGTTTCGTGAATTTTTCATATTCATTTAATTCTGTTTCACAGATATTCCATTGGAACGGTAACCTAACTATAGTATAAATATGGGGAACAAAGTTTTAATTCTTGTTTCATTGAGAGCAATAACAAAACCAAAAAAAAGATACGAAAAATTTTAATTTAAAACACCGCATCCCGTTAAGACACCAATTTAATGGCTTGTTTAAATAGTTACTGATGAATATGCTTTGTTAATTCCACAAGTTTCATGAAACATTTGTTATTCCCTATCCACAGAAATGAATAACCATTTCAATTTTTAAGAAGGGTATTGAAACAACTAGGGGGAACTTCTTTTTTATTGGATTCCAAAAACCCTAAAAAAAGACAGTTTACCATGCAATTAAGACTTCATTATTACGTTAAGGATTCTAGATAAAAAAATAAAATAATCCAAAACGTTATGAAAGTAAGAACTAAAATTGGCTTTGCGTTGCTGGCCTTTGTAATGGTATTCAATATTTCCTGTAACAAGTCCGATGATGGCGACAAACTGGAAACCGATGCCTTGGTGCTCCCTCCATATGAATCAATGGCGGTTGACTTCAGTGACTTTTTAGAGGATCCTTCAAATTCAGGCAAGCTAAATTCCACTACGGCAAAAGTAGGTGGCAATTGGCTATATCCTAGAT
>JBATIW010000405.1:0-2935 GCA_049668005.1 Maribacter sp. | reverse complement strand
AATACCCAAAGAATTTTTCACTTTGTTTTGAACCCATTCCGGTATCAATAAGCGTTAGTCTGCCTCCGTTTTCAATTAAGAGACAGCGTGCTGCAATATCGATCATATTATTATTGTCTGCGGGATTGGTTCTGCTCCAAATAGACTTAGGAACTACGCCAAACATGGCACCTCCATCAAGTTTAAAATTGCCCGCTTCAACCGGATATAGTTTCATATACAACTTTAGAAGTCGCAAATTACTAAAAGCGTTACATTATGTTAAAGACTTAGTTAATTAATTATACTATTTTTAACAAAAAGTGATATCTTTTTGTAACAAACCTATACCATTTGAAGAAATTAGAACGTAGTTTATCCTTAACCTCGGTAATTGCCATTAGCATCGGGGGAATGCTAGGAAGTGGAATTTTTGTGCTTCCGGGATTGGCGGCAGCAAAAACTGGGTCTTCCGTTTGGCTTGCATATTTATTGGCGGCAGTGTGCATATTACCGGCAGCCCTTTCCAAATCGGAACTCGCAACTGCAATGCCATCATCTGGAGGAACCTATGTCTACATTGAAAGAGCCTTCGGACCAATATTTGGCACTATCTCAGGAATAGGCCTTTGGCTTTCATTGCTATTAAAAAGTTCTTTTGCCCTAGTTGGCTTTGGGGCTTATTTAGCAATACTAATAAACATTGATCCCGGATACACACAATATGTAGCGATAGGTTTTCTTGTCGTAATAATGTTCCTCAACATCTTAGGTGTAAAAAAAGTAGGGAAGGTTCAAATTGTAATTGTAAGTATTAGTCTGATAAGTTTATTTTTAATACTGATATTCGGTATTCCTAATGTGAACCCAGAACTATTGGATCCGTTTCTTATAAATGGTGAAATGGGACTCATATCAACTGTGGCCTTTGTATATATTTCGTATGCAGGCGTTACTAAAGTAGCGGCAATAGCAGGCGAAATTAAAAATCCAAGTAAAAACCTACCCCTGGCTATGTTATTGTCTTTAACAATAATAACAGCCATCTACGTTTTTGTTGCCTTTGTGTTGGTTGGAAATATTCCTTTGCAAGAATTGTCGACCGACATTAAGCCAATATATACAGTTGCCAATATTCTTGGTGGTGAATATATCGGCTACATAGCAGCTGCAGTCGGCGTGATCACATTAATGTCTATGGCAAATTCGGGAGTTTTGGCCTCTTCACGATTTCCATTTGCGATGGCGCGTGACAAACTTTTACCTCCTTTTATGGGCAGGATTCATTCAAAGTATCTAACTCCTGTCGTTACAATTGGATTGACCTGTTTGGTCATGGCTTTGGTCATTCTACTACTTGATGTGGTAAAAATTGCTAAACTAGCCAGTGCGTTCAAAGTATTAATGTTTATTTCAGTAAATCTGGCAGTTATAATCCTCAGGGAGACATCAGCCCAGTGGTATAATCCTACCTACATCTCTCCGTTTTATCCATTTATTCAGATTTTTGGGATAATTAGCGGGTTGGTCTTGTTGGTTTTTCTTGGATTAATGCCAATTTTAGCGATTGCGGCTATGTTTATCATAGGCCTACTTATTTATTTTAAATTCGGAAAGGATGCCACAAGAACAGGGGTGTTAAGAAATTACGGGCACAGACCGGCACTTTATTTGTTTTATAATAAAAAGAACAGAAAACAAGTCGCTGCGAGACGAAAAAGATCGACTAAAAACGAATTTTTAGACGGAAAGTTGATGTCGAAGGCTGGCGTGGTTGTTCCTTTGCTTGGAAACGAGAATTCACCCGAAATGCTAATTGAAATTGGGGCAGCCATTAATAAAAAAGACAAACTTCAAACAGTAAATATTACCGAAGTACCCAACCAAACCTTTTTAGAGGCCTTTATGGAGAACAACCCAAGGATCACATCTCTGGAAAGGCGGATATCAGGTCTTGCAAAGTCAAAGAATATAGATATCGATTTTGAAGCCGCAGTAACTCATGACCTCGCAAATACAATTCATCAATTAAGCGAACAAACCAGTTGTGATTGGTTGGTAATGGGCTGGAATGGAAGAGCGCATAGCGGAATTTTGGTAAGGAATCCTATTGGCTGGCTACTCACACATATTGATTCAGACTTTGCCTTGTTTAAGGATAATGGTGTTAGAAATATTAGCGAAGTCATTTTGGCGCTTAGACCGGGAAGAAAGGACAAGAATTTTATTGCGATCACCGACAGGATATGCGTATTTTACGGTGCCTCTCTAACTTTATTGCATGTGGTTCGGGTATCGACGACCGAGGAGGATATTAATGAAATGGAACAAACTTCAAAAGTGCTCTTACAAAAAGCTACATCAAAAAGTGAAGTAAAGATCATTAAAAGCGAAGATTCAATTGACGCTATTTCCAGAGCATCTGCGAGTTATGACCTACTTATCTTAGGTACACCCCAGCAAGATAATTGGATAAGTATACTTTTTGGAACAGGAAAAGATAAATATACCGATAAGTCGGCCTGTTCTGTGCTGCGATTAACCATGAAAGACCATTAACCTTTATTTAAATCTTACTATTTTTAAACAAAATTTAATAAATGCTTGAACTAGCAGGGATCATAATATTAGGAATCATTGCCCAATGGGTAGCGTGGAAGTTTAAGATTCCGGCTATTCTACCTCTTATCCTTATCGGTCTCTTGGTTGGGCCAATATCTACCTTATTGTCGGAGGACGGAAAACAATGGATTCAGCCCATATATAATGGAACACAAGGACTCTTTCCCGGAGAAAATCTCTTCTATTTTGTTTCTCTTGCAATCGGGATTATCCTTTTTGAAGGAGGCTTGACACTGAAGCGGGATGAGATTTCTAAAGTCGGGCCTGGTATTGGGAAGCTTATAAGTTTAGGCGCAGCCGTAACAGTTATAGGTGCAGCTGTGGCAGTATATTA
>JBATIW010000404.1:0-5419 GCA_049668005.1 Maribacter sp. | reverse complement strand
TAATTTTACAAACTCCGTATTTAATCGATTTTACGATTTCATCTGGTGAAACACCTGCCGCTCCCTCGTTCAAAGTCCCACCACTTTGATTTATTCTACTTATTTCTTCACGATTAACGGCCGAACCACCATGTAACACGATGGGATACCTTGGAAGACGTTGTTGTATTTCATGCAAAATATCGAACTGTATGCCTTGGCCTCCCGAAAACTTATAGGCACCATGACTAGTACCTACCGCAACGGCCAAGCTATCGCAATTGGTTTGTTCCACGAAAGTTTGCACTTCTGATGGTCGAGTGTATTTCGCTTGTTTTTCATCAATAGAAATATCGTCCTCGACTCCACTTAATACGCCCAATTCAGCCTCAACTACAATATCTTTTTTATGTGCTTCCTGTACAATTGCCTTTGTTCTTCCAACATTGGAATCAAAATCGTCATGTGAAGCATCTATCATAACTGAATTATACGAATTGGAAGCAATGGCAGCCAATGCATGTTCTTCGTTGCCATGATCTAAATGAACCGCATAGGTAGCTTTTGGGTATATCTTCGAGGCGGCATCAATCATTGCAGAAACCATTGCTGGTTTTGCATAGTTTCTTGCCACCGGTGTCGTTTGAACAATAAACGGGGCATTGGCCCTTTGTCCAGCACTGAATAATCCAAGGACTTGTTCCATAGTAAAAATATTTACAGCTGCCAAGGCATATTCTCCATAACAATTTTCATAAAAGACCTTTGGTGAAATAACCATAAAAATATAGTAAAAATACCATTACCTCAATCTACAATAAACAATAAAAATCCATTTTAATGAAGTATAATAGGTCAAAAGATTATGCAAAGGTTTGCATAAATTTGTTCTTTTTACTGGCTACAATAATTTACTAAATTTCATTTGAAGATGCCCGTATAATTAGTTCGGGTTTAAAAGTTTCCTGTCGGAACTTTAGTACAGCATCCTGATTGTCCAAATGGTGCAATAGAATCCGGGCAGAAAGCATCCCTATGCTATATACAGGCTGCCAAACCGTAGATAAAGAAGGAGTTAGATAGGACGAATGGGGTTGGTCATCAAAACCCACAATGGAAATGTCCTTTGGAATCATTAACCCCAGTTTTTTAGCTATATGCATGGCTGAGATGGCAATATTATCATTCATAGCAAAAATAGCATCAGGTGGGTCTTTAAGTCTTAATATTTTTTTGGCCGGTTTTAAGCCGTCTTCATGTGAAAATCCAGCAACATGTACAATATATTCCTTTCTTAAAGGCACATTATTACTTATCAAAGCATCTAAATATCCCTGAAGTCGATGCTTGGTTGTACTTAGGTTCAAGGGGCCTCCTAAATGAGCAATATTCTTGCAGCCCGATCGTATCAGATATTCCACAGCCTGAAAAGCACCCGAATAATCATCGACCAAGATTTTGTCCGCCTCCAAGCCGGGGCAATCCCTATCGAATACAACAACGGGGATGCCACTTTTTTGAAGACCCCTAAAATGGTCGAAGCTTTTAGTTTCTGATGAAGGGGATACCAATACTCCATCTACTTGCATTTTTAATAATTTTTTCACTATAACAACCTCTTCCTCATAGGATTCATTGGATAAGCAAATCACAATATTGTAGTCTGTATTGCCAACTACGTCCTGAACACCTGTTATGATTGCAGAAAAAAAATGACTCGTGATTTCTGGAACGATTACGCCAATAGTATTTGATTTTTTTTGTAAAAGACTTAATGCAAAGAAATTAGGGTGATAGTTTAATTTTTCGGCCAGCGTTTTCACAGCTTCCTTGGTTTTAACGCTAATGGCTGGGTGATTATGTAAAGCCCTTGAGACTGTTGCGGGAGAAATATTGAGCTCACGAGCAATATCCGTAATGGTAACACGACCTTTTTTCATGATATTTTCTTTTTGAATCTAGGTCCATTTACAAACATATACAATAAATGATATTAAGATATATTAGCTAAATGCACTTTACAAAGTACAATTTTTTTGATATACGTAAATTGATAATTTTAAAGAAAGGAATACCACTGTTCTCCCACGCTACAACAGCTAATCATTATGAATTTAATTACTACAGTTGCCATTGCAATAGCTTCATAATGAAGAATTAAGAAGTAGAGAGCGGACTATAACTCTTAAAATTCGATTAGCAGTTCTCCTCCGTTTACGATTTGAGAATGGGAAATTGTGGGTTTTTCAATGGCAGTTCCATTTAACAAGGCCTTTTTTATTGCCCAATTGTTCCCATTATTGTTCTTGGTCTCTATGGTAAACGTTTTTCCTAAGTAGTAATCGGAATGAAGGCTTATTTCAATCTTATCAAAAATGGGACTCCCCAGTTCATATGTGGGATTTTCTTCTGTACCACCATTCATTTGAAACAATCCAATTTTTAGTAAAACAGACAAACTACCCATTAACCCTTGATCCTCATCGCCATTATAACCCGTTGATGGGTCCAATCCACTAAAAACAGAGTCAACAACTTTACGAGACCAATATTGGGTGAGATCAGGCCTTCCTAACTGATTAAAAATAAAAGCTGTCTGAATAGAGGGTTGATTACCGTAATTGATAGGTATACGGCTATATTCAGGATGCATTTCAACATCGTGTGAGTTTCCCGAAGTAAAACCCAGCTTTTCAGCAACTTCAAACTGTATATTCAGTTTTTGAACAGCATTATTAGATCCCCCCATCAACTCCGCCAGACCTAGAATGTCGTGAGGGACAAACCAAGTAGCCTGTGCTCCATTTCCCTCAATAAAACCATTTTCATATATGTACGGATCAGAATTTTCCATCCATTCGCCTTTTACATTTTTTGGTCGCATCCATCCCGATTCCTTATCAAAAAGATGTTGATAATTCTTTGATCGATTTGAAAAATATTCATAGTCATCTTGGTGATTTAATTTTTTTGCAAGCTGTGCCAAGGTCCAATCCTGATAGGCATACTCTAAAGTAAGGCTGGCACCGTCTTGGTGGCCCCCATATTTGCCTTCGGGAATTGGATGCGGTACAAATCCATTTTGAAGATAGTGCTTAAACCCTCCTCCAAAATTTGTCTTGTGCTCATATCCAGCCTTTTCCATAATTCCGCCGGGCATATGGTTTTTCTTTAAGGCAATATAAACCGCTTCCAAGTCATTTTTTATGATGCCTTTTTGAATGGCGCTTACAAAAAAGGGGGTTGATGAGGCCCCGGTCATTACGTAGGTGTAATTACCCCCCGAAGGCCCTCTGGGAATCAATCCACCATCTTTATGGTACTGCATTAAAGATTGTACAAATTCCTCGGTAATATCGGGATAAACAAGCCCCCACAGCGTATTTAAGGTCCATTGCGCACCCCAGAAAGAATCGGAATTGAAATGATTGAATTTGGGCTTTTCATTCTTATTGAGAGGCAATTGACCTATTCTAAAAACTTCTCTGGTATTATCGGGATAGGCGCCATTTGCATCGCTAATAGTTCTGCGACCCTGCAAAGCATGCCAAAGATCCGTATAAAACCTGCGTTGTTGAATAGTAGAACCACCCGTAACCTTTATCCTATTCAATAAGCTGTTCCATTCTGTTTTGGACTCTTCAATAACCTTGTCAAAATCCCAGTGTGGTAGTTCAATATTAATATTGTTTTCAGAATTTTTTATTGACGTATACGAAATACCTACCTTCATTAAGAGGTGTTTTTCGTTTGGTATGGCAACAACCAGATAATTTCCCGTTTCTTCATCATGGGTGATCGAATCGATTTCAGTATTGAACTCCACTTGAAAAAATACTTTGAACGGTTTTGGTCTTCTATGGGTTGGGGCCATTTCTAATTCTCCCACTAGGGTATTTTCGTTCACTTTTTTTAATGTGCCATTCCTATTTTCGCAGGGTCCCAATATGCCGTTCAGATTAAACAATATAGCCGGTTTTTCTTCTGAAGGAAAAGTATATTTATGAAACCCCACTCGTTTTGTACTGGTCAATTCCGCTTTTATTCCGTACCTATCAAGTTTTACAAAATGATATCCAGGCGATACCTTTTCGGTCTCATGGGAAAATTTTGAATAAAAATCGGTAAAAATGACCTTAGCATTTTCCGAAGAAATCATGACCGGCATAACTGAAAGTCCGGAAAGTTGCCATCCATGAATGTGGCTAAAACCTTTTATCGTATCTGTTTTGTATCGATAGCCACTACCCCAAGCACCACCGATTTGGGTATCGGGACTCAAGTTTACCATTCCAAATGGACGACATGCGGATGAAAATAAAAACCACCGCGAGTTATCGGTATCCAATTGTGGATAAACCAAATTTACTAGATTATAGTTTCCTTCTTTTTTTTTCTGAAAATCATCATTATTCCCATTTCTGCAAGAAACGAGGAGGGATAACATAAAAATCCCCTTTAGAATTTTGGAAAAACCTCCTTTATGAAATTTCATATACTTTTTTTAATTTGGAGATTAAGGTTGGTTTCAATAGCCTGTAACATTTCAACAGTTGGGAATCCATTATTAGGCCTTCTTATTTCTGGTGCATACCAATTGGCCCATTTGTTATTTTTATCTCCAGCCTCTCGATGTTCATATAATCGTTGTAAGTCTTTTTTGGACTGACCTATCAATGCCAAACATTGATTCAAAAAAGCAGTATCATTATTGTCCTCATACTTCTTTTTAAGTATTGCCATTTGGTGTAATGTGCGTTCAAAAGAAATTAAATCTGAATATAAAAGAGAAGGTAAATAGATATAAGAATAATAAAAACTCCCTTCTTTTTTTAGTAGCTGTAATCCTTTTTCAGCTTTCGAAAGTGCCATGGCAATAATTATTTCGGTATTTATTACATGCTCAAAATCGTTTTCGACACGTTTGTAATCATAAGGCACCGGTGTTTTCCCCGGTCGTTCAATAGGCGCATTGGACAAATAGGATATTGCTTCCCGTATTTCCCATAAATGTTGCACATAGCCAATTCTGTTTTCCTGTGCTTTATGTAGATTTTTCATGGATGCTAAAGCATATTCACCTACTTCTATTCCAAAATACCGTTCTACCCAATCCCTATAAAATAATTCGCCATTGAAATTTTCGGGCGAATTACAAACTTCACTATAGGCTTCTATATTCAACAAAAAAGGTCTAAAATTCTGGCCGTTAATCATACTGTACTTATCAGCTCCAAAGTCTTGGAACATAGTTTTCATTACCGTTTCTACTTTATGCGGATAAGGATTATGAACGGTGTGATTTGACCAAAATCCGGCGTGCATATAAGTACCAAACTCATATCCTTTAGTATCTTTTGGTAAAAATTCAAAATCTCCAAAACCATTGTCGGACCATGCGACGATCCAATCTTTTGGCGGGATTAGGCCATTATTGAAC
>JBATIW010000403.1:0-2070 GCA_049668005.1 Maribacter sp. | reverse complement strand
CGAAAACTATTCACTTTCTTATCACTTTCCTCATTCACCAAAACTTTTATACTGGCAGTAGCACGGACGAAAACAACCGGCTCAATTGGAGCTTTTTGACTTTGAACTATTTTTTGCGCCAACTCATAATTTTCTACGGCTATCCTCATATTTTTTTCTTCCTCCACAGAACTTTTCATATGTACAGCAGCCCCTTTTTCAAAAATCGTTAAGAATGGAATAAAATAAAGCATAGATCCCAAACTAACGCAAATAACGAGTTGTGCATTTATATTCAAATCACGAACCACTAAAGCCAAACCTATAATAAGAACATTACATACGGCCAGGGTTAATGTGGCCTGCTTATGGGTAAGCCCTAAATCCAATAAGCGGTGATGCATATGATTGCGGTCGGGACTAAACGGACTTCGTTTTTCTTTTGCCCTAATGGCAAAAACCCTCAAGGTATCCAACAATGGAAATGACAATATGGCCAAAAGTAGAATGGGTGCATTTGTAATGGTAAAAGAAGCTGTTTCCGATTCATTCAATACCAGGAAACTTATACCCTGATAGGCCAATAAAAATCCAAGGAACAAAGAGCCTGAATCCCCCATAAACAATTTTCGGGATTCCGATAAATTATAGCGCAGGAAACCTAATAAGGCCCCGATTAAAATACAAGAAACCAGTACCAACAGATAGTTTTCATTGAGTAGAAAGAAAATACCGAAGGCAACACTTGAAATAGTGGCAATTGCCCCTGCCAAGCCATCAATACCGTCTATCATGTTAAAGGAGTTGATTACCAAAATAAAAACAAAAAGTGTAAACAGCACAGAAACGGCATAAGGAAGTTCCCCAATACCTAAAAGTCCATTAAAACCAAGTACACGAACATCGGTCATAAAAATTATGATCGCAGACGCAATTAACTGTCCAATGAATTTTTTCTTAGGCGACATAGCGATAAGGTCATCTTTCATTCCCAAAAATAAAAGAATCATGGTAGCGGCCAATAGCGACAATAGTTTTAATAAATCCGGTCGCTCCAAACCAACAGACAACCCAAATAAAATAAGGGATAGTGCAAAAGCTGCAAATAAGCCTACACCCCCAAGTGTAGGGATTTTTGTAGCATGGATTTTACGTTCACCAGGTTCATCCATCAGGTTTTTAGCACGTACTGTATAGATAATTACGGGATACATTCTTATGGATACTAAAAATGCCACTACTCCCGAAAAGGTGGCCCAAAAGTAAATATTGGCAAATAAATCTGGTAGGTAGGTCATTTGTAGGGATTAAGGGTACTATTTGTTATTTAGGGAATGTATTGTCCTGATCTTAGCACAAAACATTTTTAAATTTTAAGGTTAATTCCTTCAAATTAAGTCATTAATACTTGAAAAGTTATGGTTAAAAACTTTTTTTTATCAAAGTTTATTCACATTTATTTACTCGGCTGTTTTCGCCTTGCTATTTTAAATAAAACATAAGCAATGTGCATCAATTTTAGAGATACAATAAATTTTCTTGTAAACTTTTTATTAGAATTTAACCCCGTTTCTGTAATCAAGTGAAGTTTTATTCAAGCATTCTAGGTGCTTTTTCAATTCTAATCAGTAATCACCCCAATCTCCGCAAAAGAGGTTCTATAATCCTCACCAGCTACTTTAATCCCCCTTAGTTTAATGTATCGCGCATTCGTGGTCTTAAAGCCAACTTTCTGTTCAGTACGATTATTAACGATATTTGCAAATTCGCCACGGACTACCCTTTCCCAACTTATATCATCTTGACTTACATAAAACTCAAAGTTGGTAATGATACCAAAAGGATACCGTTCCTGAATGGGCAAATAGGTAAATCCTTTTAAGGCATAGGTATCCCCCAAGTCAATCACAACCTCCTGTATGGTCTTTACCCCTTCATCAGTGGCCCAAAATGTTTTTGGATCATCATCGATCAAGGTATTGGCCTCGAACATATTTCCGGTTGTTGTATGTATTACCTCCCAATCTTTTTTGGAAATATCAAAATCGGATCGTGAAACTACCGTCTGTTCTTTATTTATGGGATCAATAC
>JBATIW010000402.1:0-9928 GCA_049668005.1 Maribacter sp. | reverse complement strand
GGATAATATAGTGGTACCAGTGACTGTGAATAATTGTGAAGGTATTTGTGATACCTGCGATTGCCATGTTTTTCATCAATATACACTTCGGATAACGAATGGCAAACGCGATGCGTTAGTGCAGCACTTGAATGATCATCAAATTCCCTGCGGTGTGTATTATCCTATTCCATTGCATAAACAGAAGGCATACGCTGATGCACGCTATAAGGAAGAAGATTTTCCAGTGACCAATCAATTAGTAAAAGAAGTTGTATCACTTCCCATGCATACCGAATTGGATGATGAACAGATTGTGCATATTACTGATGCTGTAATCGGTTTTGTAAATGCTTAATGAATCCTTGAAATAGCCTTGAATCGTTAAAAAAATAAACTGAAATAAATGAAAATTCTAGTAACAGGTGGTCTTGGCTTTATTGGCTCTCATACGGTGGTTGAGCTTCAGAATGAAGGCTTTGAAGTGGTCATTATAGATGACTGCTCCAATTCGTCTGAAAAGGTCCTTAATGGAATAACCGCCATTACTGGTAAAAAAGCAATATTCGAAAAACTGGATTTAAAAGAGAAAACCAAGGTTGAGGAATTCTTCAAAAGACATCAGGACATTGAGGGCGTAATACATTTTGCTGCTTCAAAAGCAGTAGGGGAAAGTGTTGAAAAGCCATTGTTGTATTATGAAAACAATATAGGCACTTTGGTATATCTTTTAAAGGAACTTTCTAAAAAGGACAGGTCTAGTTTTATCTTCAGTTCAAGTTGTACCGTTTATGGTCAGGCAGATGAAATGCCCATTACGGAGCATGCTCCTGTAAAGGAGGCTGAATCCCCATATGGAAACACCAAGCAAATGGGAGAGGAAATCATTAGGGATACATGTAAAGTGACACCAAGTTTAAATGCTATAGCCCTTAGATATTTTAACCCTATGGGAGCACACCCTAGTGCCGAGATCGGGGAATTGCCCATTGGCATACCGCAGAATTTAGTGCCTTTCATTACTCAAACCGGCATTGGGCTAAGAGAACAACTTTCGGTATTTGGGGATGATTATCCTACGCCTGATGGTACCTGTGTCCGTGATTACATTTATGTAGTTGATTTAGCAAAGGCGCATGTTGTAGCATTACAGCGATTATTAGAGAATAAAAATAAAACCAACTATGAAGTATTCAATGTTGGGACTGGAAAAGGAAGCACAGTTCTTGAAGTGATAAAAAGCTTTGAAAAGGTATCTGGTAAAAAACTGAATTATAAAATTGTCGATAGAAGGCCAGGAGACATCACTTCAGCCTATGCGGATACTACATTGGCGAACGAGGAATTGGGGTGGAAGTCACAGTATACTTTGGATGAAGCTATGAAGTCAGCCTGGGTTTGGGAACAGAAGATAAGAAGCTGATTTTAAAATTCACAGGATTTATATGAGAGGAATTATATGTATATTTCCTCTCATTTTTTATTTTATAAATATCCAAATATGAAAAATTCACTTCTTTTTATCGCATTTTTTTCAACTGTTTTTGTCAATGCCCAAGACATCTATTTACATTGTGGAAACATTATCGATGTTGCAACGGGAAAAACAGCGGCGGAAAAGACAATAGTTGTGTCAGCACAAATCATTGAAAGCATTCAGAATGGGTATATTACCGGTTCGGATTCTGATATCACCATTGATTTAAAAGACAAAACGGTACTACCTGGTTTAATAGATATGCATGTGCATATGGAATCTGAGTTCAATCCACAGTCATACATCAAAAGATTTACCAATAACAAGGCAGATGTTGCTTTTGAGTCTGCCCTTAATGCCAAAAAGACCTTAATGGCAGGTTTTACAACTGTTCGCGATTTAGGTGGTTTTGGAGTTAACATTTCATTGCGGAATGCTATTAATAAAGGTGTGGTAGATGGTCCACGAATATTCACTTCAGGGAAATCATTGGCCACAACTGGTGGTCATGCGGATCCCACAAATGGGATGAGGAAAGATTTGATGGGAGACCCCGGACCCAAAGAAGGTGTTGTGAACTCTGCGGAAGACGCAAAAAAGGCAGTGCGTCAGCGCTATAAAAATGGTGCTGATTTAATAAAAATAACGGCTACTGGTGGTGTTATGAGCGTAGCCAAAAGTGGTCATAACCCACAGTTTACACTAGAAGAAATCAAGGCTGTTACTAGTACTGCGAAAAACTATGGTTTTACGGTCGCCGCTCATGCCCATGGTGATGAAGGAATGAAGTTGGCCGTTCTTGGGGGAGTAAATACTATTGAACATGGTTCTTTTATGAGTGAAGAAACCATGGATTTAATGATTAAGCATAATTGCTATTTGATTCCTACGATTAGTGCTGGGCGACAAGTTGCGGAAAAGGCAAAAGTAGCTGGATTTTTTCCTCCTGTCGTTGCTCGAAAAGCTCTTGAAATAGGGCCAATTCACCAAGCGACTATGGCCAAGGCCTACAAGAGAGGTGTACCCATGGGTTTTGGTACTGATGCCGGGGTATTTCCACATGGAACAAATGCCATTGAATTTGGCTATTTGTTGGAATCCGGTATACCCGTGAAGGAATCGCTAAAAGCGGCCACGGTAATCAATGCCCAATTATTGGATATGGCAGATCAATTGGGGCAACTGAAAGTGGGATTTTTGGCCGATATAATTGCTGTAGGGGATAATCCTTTGAACAACGTTACTACCCTGGAGAATGTCACATTTGTGATGAAAGAAGGCGTAGTTTATAAAAATAATTGAACCAAATGAAGTTGGGAACCGTAATTAAAGTATGAATCTTGATTTCCCAAATAGTACCGTCCTTTTACAAAATGCACAAAAAGACCAATTGTACACCAAATTAGTGATACAATTGAAAAAGGATTTTGCTCTTGCTAATATCCCGATTAACCTTACCAATAGTGTTTCCCCAAATAACCTAATAAGGTTTCTTCATGAGAAAATCTATTTTTTGATATTGGAGAAATTTACGGATTACTTGAACTTAATGTATGTGATTGATGTTCCGGAAAAGGCATTCAAGCAAATTCAGGTGACTGATGTTGTCGAGGTCGCCGAACAGGTTTCATTTTTGGTCTTGAGAAGGGTGCTTCAAAAAGTGTGGTTAAAAGAAAAATATTCCTCTTAAAAATAGACCCTTACAAAAGGCATCCAGGCATTGGCATAAATACTTTTGTCGTCATCATATAGGACATCATATCGAATCCCAAAAGTTACATTTTGATTACTATAACCTAGACCTATAAATAATGCAGGTGACCAATAGTTATCTTCAATATCGTTCAATCCTATATTTGAAAAGGTTCTATTAATTCTTAGTTGTTCAAATTCCCCGGAAAGCTGTAAAAAAGGGACAGGATTAAATAAGGTCAAAATACTTCCGCCATATGCCAAAAGTTTATCATCATTGAATTTGGCGTAATTAAAGTTGAGGCTTATACCAGTGGCGAATTGTTCGTTGACTTGATATATGGCACTTGGGGAAATAGAACCGTTGAAACCCCCATTTGTAAACCCAAGCCCAAGTCCACCCCCATAATGTACCCTGTTCCAAAAATCACTCTTGCTTTGATGGTTTTGGCCCATTGATGAAAATCCAATGAATAGTAAAAACAGAAAGATATAGCATTTCATATTCTAATTTTTGAGAATGAGCAGGAGCATTAATAATTAACAATAATACATATGAAGATACGCCTAGAATAGGGAAATATTGTATTTTTGGGCAAATTTTGTGGTTAAGATATAGAACCTCTTATGGATAAGTATTCCTTTTTAAACACTGCGCACACCTCTTTTTTCGCAGAGTTATATGACAAATATTTAACGAATCCCGATAGTGTTGAACCTAGTTGGCGGGCTTTTTTTCAAGGCTTTGATTTTGGGGTGGAGAGTTCTTTGGATGAGCTTGACTTACCATCGCAAAACGGTATACCCTCAAAGACACTCGGCTCAGATGGCGAAGTGCCTGAAAAACTTCATAAGGAATTTCAGGTGGTTCGATTGATCAATAGTTATCGCAGTCGTGGCCATCTTTTTACCAAGACGAATCCAGTTCGGGAACGAAGAAAGTATGAGCCAACGCTGGATATCGAAAATTTCGGATTGAACTCCAATGATTTGGAGACCATGTTCACCGCAGGTGAAATCATTGGTTTAGGCCCTAAAACACTTCGAGGTATAATAGAACACCTACAAAGAATCTATTGTGATGCTATTGGTGTGGAATACATGTATATTCGAAAACCAGAACTCGTTGAATGGATACAGAACTGGATAAATGTGAATGATAACCACCCTGATTTTGATAATGGGCGTAAGAAACATATACTAAAAAAACTAAATCAAGCGGTTGCCTTTGAAGGCTTTCTTCATACGAAATATGTAGGTCAGAAAAGATTTTCACTTGAAGGTAATGAATCCTTGATTCCAGCCTTGGACGCTATAGTTGAAAGAGCTGCTGAAATGGGAGTTGAGCAATTTGTGATGGGAATGGCGCACAGGGGCAGACTTAATGTCTTAACCAATATTTTTGGCAAATCGGCCAAGGATATTTTTAGCGAATTTGATGGGAAGGATTATGAACAGGAGATTTTTGATGGGGATGTAAAATATCATTTAGGATGGACATCGGATAGAAAATCGAATAATGGAAGCAAGATTAAAATGAACATCGCACCAAATCCATCTCACTTGGAAACAGTCGGTGCTGTTGTTGAAGGTATTACCAGGGCAAAACAAGATGCTCATTTTAAAAATGACTTTTCCAAGGTCTTGCCTATTGTTGTTCATGGTGACGCAGCCATTGCCGGTCAGGGGATTGCCTACGAATTGGTTCAAATGGCAAAGCTTGATGGCTATAGGACTAACGGTACCATACATATGGTTGTGAACAACCAGATAGGATTTACAACGAATTATTTAGATGCAAGAACTTCCACATATTGTACAGATGTTGGCAAGGTGACATTGAGCCCTGTCTTGCATGTTAATGCCGATGATGCAGAAGCTGTCTGTCATGCCGCATTGTTTGCGCTTGAATATAGAATGCGCTTTAATTCTGATGTATTTATAGACTTATTGGGTTATAGAAAGTATGGACATAATGAAGGTGATGAACCTAGATTTACCCAGCCTAAACTGTACAAGGCAATTGCAAAGCATAAGAACCCAAGGGATATTTATGCTGAAAGGTTATTGGCTGAAGGGGTTATCGAAGAAGGTTTTGTTAAAGAACTCGAGCTTGAATTCAAGGCTACCTTAGAGGAAGAGCTGGAAGATTCAAGAAAAGAGGATAAGACCATTATTACTCCTTTTATGGCAGATGAATGGAGTGGATTTAAACCCGTTCGGGAATGGGCAATGTTGGACCCTGTGGATACTGGTTTTGATAAAGACAAATTAACTCAAATTGCCAATGTGATTACAACACTTCCTGAAAACAAAAAGTTTTTAAGGAAAGTGGTGAAGCTTGTTAATGACCGAAAGAAAATGTTCTTTGAAACCAATAAGTTAGATTGGGCCATGGGAGAATTATTGGCCTATGGTACGTTGCTGGAAGAAGGTTTTGGTGTTCGTATGTCTGGGCAGGATGTTGAAAGAGGTACTTTTTCACATAGACATGCGGTAATGAAGGTTGAAGAGAGTGAGGAAGAAGTGCTGTTGTTGAACCATATTTCTGATAAACAAGGAGAATTCCAGATATACAATTCCCTACTATCTGAATATGCCGTAGTAGGATTTGATTATGGGTACGCCATGGCAAGCCCCAATACTTTGACTATTTGGGAGGCACAATTTGGGGATTTCAGCAATGGGGCTCAAATCATGATTGACCAATATATTTCGGCGGCAGAAGACAAATGGAAACTACAGAATGGTCTGGTGATGTTGTTGCCCCATGGTTATGAAGGCCAAGGTGCTGAACATTCATCCGCCCGAATGGAAAGATATTTACAATTATGTGCAAGGGACAATATGTACATTGCAGATGTGACCACCCCAGCGCAATTGTTTCATATTTTGAGACGCCAAATGAAAGTGAATTTTAGAAAACCATTGATTGTTTTCACTCCAAAAAGTCTTTTACGTCATCCAAAAGCGGTTTCTACCGTTGAAGAATTTGCATCTGGAAAATTTCTAGAGGTATTGGATGATGAATCAGCTGATTCCAAAAAAGTACGAACATTGGTTTTTTGTACAGGTAAGTTTTATTATGACCTCTTGAATGAAAAGGAGAAAATGAGTAGGGATGATGTGGCCTTGGTTAGAGTTGAGCAATTATTTCCATTGCCAGCCAAGCAAATGAATGCGATATTGGAAAAATACAGTAAAGCCGATGATTTGGTCTGGGCCCAAGAAGAGCCAAGAAATATGGGCGCTTGGAGCCATATGATGATGCATTACAGCGAGTCCAAGAGATTTCGTGTGGCATCAAGAAGATATTATGCCTCGCCCGCGGCAGGAAGCGCGGTGCGTTCAAAGAACAGGCATCAACAAGTTATAGATTATGTCTTTGATAAGAACAAGGATAATATGACTAGACCTAAACTAAATAAATAGAACTACAAATTTATACAAGAATGATTTTAGAAATGAAAGTCCCTTCACCGGGAGAATCAATTACCGAAGTTGAGATTGCGGAATGGCTGGTTGAAGATGGGGATTATGTTGAAAAGGACCAAGCAATTGCTGAAGTAGATTCCGATAAGGCGACATTGGAGCTTCCTGCTGAGGAAAGCGGAACAATTACTTTTAAAGCTGAGGTTGGTGATGCAGTTGCCGTTGGTGCCGTGGTTTGTTTGATTGATACGGCAGCCGAAAAACCTGCAGGAGAGGGCGTTAAAGAGAAAAAAGTAGAAGAGAAGACCGTTGAGCCTACTAAAGAAAAAAAAGAGGCTCCAGTTAAATCTGAAGCAACCTATGCTACAGGAAGTGCTTCACCTGCGGCAAAAAAGATATTGAATGAGAAAGGAATAGATGCTTCTACAATAAAAGGCACAGGGAAAGATGGCAGAATTACTAAGGATGATGCCGTAAAAGCGGTGCCTTCAATGGGAAGTCCCATTACTGGTGGAATTAGAAGTGAGTCACGTTCAAAACTTTCAATGTTAAGGAGAAAAGTGGCTGAACGTCTTGTGGCGGCTAAGAATGAAACTGCCATGCTGACAACTTTTAATGAAGTTGATATGTCTCCTATTTTTGCGTTGCGAAAAGAATATAAAGAAGCATTTAAAGAAAAACACGGGGTTAGCCTTGGATTTATGTCATTTTTTACAAAAGCCGTAGTAAGGGCTCTTGAGCTTTATCCGGCGGTTAATTCCATGATCGATGGTAAGGAAATGATAACCTATGATTTCTGTGATATTAGTATTGCGGTTTCGGGTCCTAAAGGACTTATGGTGCCTGTAATACGAAATGCGGAAAACCTTTCTTTCAGGGGAGTGGAATCAGAGGTGAAACGGTTGGCTATACGTGCCCGTGATGGGGAAATCACAGTTGATGAAATGACCGGCGGTACGTTTACTATCACCAATGGGGGCGTATTTGGCTCTATGTTGTCCACGCCTATAATAAATCCGCCTCAAAGTGCGATTCTAGGAATGCACAATATTGTTGAAAGACCAATTGCCAAAGATGGTGAGGTCGTAATTGCGCCAATTATGTATGTTGCCTTATCTTATGATCATAGGATTATTGATGGCAAGGAATCAGTAGGTTTCTTGGTCGCTGTAAAAGAAGCATTGGAAAGTCCGGAGGAATTATTGATGGACAATGATGTGAAAAAGGCTTTGGATATGTAAGATCCAAAAAATGTATTTATATAAAAAGGGTTCGAGCTTACTTCGAGCCTTTTTGTTTTAAATAAACAAAGGATTTTTTGTAGTCAATTATCGCCTTTGCTTTTTTTAGAATATCGGCTCCAATAACACCATCGACAGGAAGGGCCTTATGGGTTGTAAGGGCTTCATTTACATGGGTAAGGTCAAATAGAACGATTTTATGCTTTTGTTTCCTCCATTTGCCAATTTCAATCTTGTTTTTGGTGGATATTAAGGTTTCCATATTGGTTGCGCCTGCGCCAGCTGCTTTTACCTCTGATTCTTTTGAAATTAGATTGAAGAATTCTATTTTATCCATACCAATGCAGGTATTAGAAGCGCCAGTATCCAAAATAAATTTGCCAGAAATACCATTGATTTTCGCAACTATCTCAAAATGGTTAGTAGCTGTGAATACCAAAGGCACTCGAATGTAGTTTTTGGTTTTTAAAAACTTTTTAAGGCTCAACATCTATTTTTTTGATAAAGATAAGGCTATTTTTGTTCCATGAAATGTGCTTTACTATGGTTGATGCCAACCGAATTATTTACGGGGAAATTACACCTGCCAGGCAGCAGGTATCCCTGACCTTTAAAGAATAAATAAATTAAATAGCTGCAGATGATCTTGACTGATACACATACACATCTTTATAGCGAGGCTTTTGATGAAGATAGGGATGAGGTGATAAAAAATGCCATGGATATCGGAGTGGAGCGTTTTTTTATTCCGGCAATAGATTCTACCTATACCAAGGCCATGTTTGTCTTGGAAGAGGCTTACCCTGAAAATATGTTCTTGATGATGGGCTTGCATCCCACCCATGTGAAGGAAAACTTCAGGGAAGAACTGCGACATGTTGAAGAGATGTTGGGTGAGAGAAAATTTTATGCCGTTGGGGAAATTGGTATTGATTTGTTTTGGGACAAGACTTTCTTGAAAGAGCAACAAGAAGCCTTTCAATTTCAAATTAGATTGGCAAAAAAATTTAAAATGCCCATAGTTATTCATTGTAGGGATTCTTTTAACGAAATTTTCGAGATTCTTGAAATGGAGAAGGGGGAGGGGCTATTTGGGATTTTTCATTGCTTTACAGGAACATTAGCTCAGGCGAAAAAAGCAATTTCCTATAATATGAAACTAGGAATTGGCGGAGTGGTAACTTTTAAGAATGGAAAAATCGACACTTTTTTAAATGAATTGGATTTAAAACATATAGTACTTGAAACAGATTCACCTTATTTGGCACCTGTACCTTATAGGGGAAAACGAAATGAAAGTGCTTACATTATAAAGGTTTTGGAGAAGTTGTCGGAAATCTATGGTAGGGATCAAAAAGTGATTGCCGAGATTACTACACAAAACTCCATGGAAATATTTGGAACTTAATTGCTATGGATAGAAGACCGCACATATTACTTATTTACACTGGTGGCACAATTGGCATGGTGAAGGATTATGAGTCAGGGGCTCTTAAGGCCTTCGACTTTAATACATTATTAAAAAGCATACCCGAATTGAATCAATTGGATTGTAATATTGAGAGCGTATCATTTGATGAGCCTTTGGATTCATCGAACATGAATCCTGAACATTGGGCGACTATTGCGGAGCTGATTGAAAGCAATTATTCCGCATATGACGGATTTGTTGTGCTACATGGAAGCGATACTATGAGTTATACGGCTTCGGCTTTGAGTTTTATGCTGGAAAATTTGTCTAAACCTGTAATATTTACAGGTTCACAATTACCGATAGGGGATTTACGCACAGATGCCAAGGAAAACCTGATCACATCCATTCAAATTGCTGCGCTCCAGGAGAAAGGTAAGTCTGTTATTCAAGAAGTAGGTCTTTATTTTGAATACAAACTCTATAGAGCCAATAGAACGACAAAAATCAATGCTGAGCATTTCCAAGCTTTTAATTCATTGAATTATCCGCCTTTGGCCGAATCAGGTGTTCATTTGAAAGTGTATAATGAATATATTGAAAAGGCTAAATCCACTAAAAAATTAAAAGCTCACAAACAAATGGATACTAATGTGGTCATATTGAAAATATTTCCCGGCCTCAATGAGTCTGTCC
>JBATIW010000401.1:0-7754 GCA_049668005.1 Maribacter sp. | reverse complement strand
TTTTATTCGAAACTATATGTTTTAAAATAAAAAAAGCCTTTACAAATAAATTGTAAAGGCTTTAGTACTGAAGACGGGACTTGAACCCGTACGTCCTAATGGACATTGGATTTTAAGTCCAACGTGTCTACCAATTCCACCACTCGAGCTTGCCTACCGAAAGGTATGGCGGTTCTGCCATCGACAGAATGTGGATATTTCTGAGCGAAAAACGGGATTCGAATACTGACACAAATGGGTCAGCACCTTGACATTCCGCAGGGACGTAATCGTCAATGGCCCGCGACCAAGGGTGCATTCCATTTGTACCAATTACCGTCTCTTACTTCAAAAACAAGAGCGAAAAACGGGATTCGAACCCGCGACCCCCACCTTGGCAAGGTGATGCTCTACCCCTGAGCTACTTTCGCATTTGGTAATTTCAATTTAAAAAGAACGAGCAACAATTTCTATTGCGGTTGCAAATTTAATACAATTATATAAAAAGCAAAGAAATATTTAGTGAAAAGGACTAAAACCTTTAGGGCTGCTAAAACCGGATAGGTTTAGGACGTAGCTTTCTTGTTTTTGGTAAGCAAACGTTTGATCTCGTTGAGCTTCATTAACGCCTCAACGGGCGTAAGGGTATTAATATCCAAATGAGTGATTTCTTCTTTGATCTGCTCCAACAATGGGTCGTCTAAATTAAAGAAACTCAATTGCATTTCGTTCTGCACCGAGTGTAACTTATCTGTTAATTCTTCACTTGAATGTGATTTTTCAAGTTTCTTCAAAATCTTGTTGGCCTTATGAATAACTTGTTGGGGCATTCCAGCCATTTTTGCGACATGGATTCCGAAACTATGTTCACTACCGCCAGGTATTAATTTTCTTAAAAATAAGACCCTGTCTTTGAGCTCTTTAACAGAAACATTGTAATTCTTGATCCGCTCAAAGGTAATTGCCATTTCATTGAGTTCATGATAATGGGTAGCGAAAAGTGTTTTGGCACGTGCAGGGTGCTCATGTAAATACTCGGAAATAGCCCATGCAATTGAAATCCCATCGTAGGTGCTGGTCCCCCGCCCAATTTCATCCAAAAGAATGAGGCTTCGTTCTGAAAGGTTGTTCAAAATAGAGGCGGTTTCGTTCATTTCTACCATAAAGGTTGACTCACCCATGGAAATGTTGTCACTAGCACCAACACGGGTAAAAATTTTATCCACATACCCTATTTTTGCAGATTCGGCAGGCACAAAACTACCTATTTGGGCCAATAATACAATCAAAGCAGTTTGTCGTAAAATGGCTGATTTACCACTCATATTAGGACCGGTAATCATAATGATTTGTTGATTCTCCCTATTGAGGATAACATCATTTGCAACATAGGTTTCTCCAAGGGGTAATTGCTTTTCGATAACCGGGTGACGTCCACCTATTATTTCCAGCTCCGTAGAATCATTGAGTTGGGGCTCATTGTAATTGTTGTCTTTTGCCAATTGCGTAAATCCGCAGAGACAGTCCAAAGTTGCGATTTGTTTTGCATTGTTCTGCACGGGTACAATGTATTCCTGCATCCACACGACCAACTGCGCGAATAATTGTTGCTCCAGATGCAGAATGCGCTCTTCAGCACCTAGGATTTTGGCTTCATATTCCTTTAACTCTTCCGTTATATATCGTTCGGCATTGACAAGGGTTTGTTTACGGTGCCATTCTTCAGGCACTTTGTCTTTGTGCGTGTTTCGAACTTCTATATAATACCCAAATACATTGTTCGATGCTATTTTCAATGAGGAAATACCTGTTCGTTCGGTCTCGCGCTCCAGCATTTTATCCAGATATTCCTTGCCGGAAAAAGCCATACCACGAAGCTCATCTAGCTCTTCGGAATAGCCATTGGCAATAGTATTTCCTTTTAATACATTTATTGGGGCCTCTTCATTAACCATCTCTTTGATCTTCCCCCTTAATAAATCACAAGAATGTAATTGGTCGCTTATTATTTTAAGTGCCTCATTTGTGCTCTGTGCGGTCAACTGTTTTATAGGAATTGTGGCTTCCAACGAATTTTTAAGATGAATAACTTCTTTCGGATTTATCTTCCCAGTGGCGACTTTTGATATTAGGCGCTCCAAATCGCCCATTTGTTTAATATTGTACTGTAACTTTTGGAAAACGGCTTCTTCTTTGGTCAGATAGGAAATTACTTGATGGCGCCTGCGAATCTTTTCAAGGCTTTTTAGGGGAAGGGCCAACCAACGTTTCAACATTCTACCACCCATTGGCGAAATGGTCTTGTCAATGACATCCAATAGCGTAACAGCGTTGGTATTGGTAGAATGATAGAGTTCTAGGTTTTTTATCGTAAACCGATCCATCCAGATATATTCTTCCTCGGCAATAGGTTTTAAGGCATTAATATGCTGAAGTTGCCTGTGTTGGGTTTCAGACAAATAATGCAGTACAACACCTGAGGCGATTATCCCATGCTTGACTTGGTCAACACCGAAACCTTTTAAGGTCGTGGTCTTGAAATGATTGGTCAAGGTTTCATGCGCATAATCTTCTTGAAACAACCAGTCTTCCGTGAAAAAAGTATGGTATTGGCTGCCGAAAATAGCTGTAAACTCATTTTTATGGGCTTTGGAAACCAAAATTTCATTAGGGCTAAAGTTTTGGAGTAGTTTGTCTATTTGCTCCTCATTGCCCTCGGCAGTCAAAAATTCCCCTGTAGAAATATCCATAAAAGAAACACCTAATAATTTTCTTCCAAAATGTACAGCACATAAAAAATTATTGGTCTTGGCATTGAGAATATCATCATTTAAGGCAACACCGGGAGTAACCAATTCTGTGACCCCTCTTTTTACAATGGTTTTGGTAAGTTTCGGGTCTTCCAACTGATCGCAAATGGCGACGCGTTGACCAGCTTTTACGAGTTTTGGGAGATAGGTGTTCAGCGAATGATGGGGAAACCCTGCAAGTTCTGTTCGGTCACCGCCATTGTTTCTATGGGTTAGTATAATGCCCAGTATTTTCGAGGCTTTCACGGCATCTTCCCCGAAAGTTTCATAAAAATCACCCACCCGGAACAACAACAATGCATCAGGATATTTAGTCTTGATGGTATTGTATTGTTTCATTAGAGGGGTTACCCTCTTCGTTTTTTCGGTCTTTTTCAAAGCGATTTGAATAACTTATTTTTGCACTTGACTTAATTCAACTAAAATACCAATTTTGACTTGTAAAACGTATCATTGTTAATATGTTTGAAAAAGTTTATATCTGTGAAGAAGAGTTCTGATACTATGGATTATAGAAACTATTTCTAAAGCTGAAAAATGCGCAAACTAAAAAACGAAGAATTAAAAAGATTGGATGTAGAGGCTTTCAAGGAAGCAAAGAAAACCCCAATAATATTAATTCTTGATAATATTCGAAGTTTAAATAATATCGGTTCGGTTTTTAGAACGGCTGATGCTTTTCTAATTGAAAAAATCTACCTCTGCGGAATAACCGCTACACCACCCCATAAGGATATACGAAAGACGGCATTGGGTGCCACGGAGAGTGTTGTTTGGGAATACAGAAAAGATACCTTGGAATTGGTTCTTGAATTAAAAACAGCAGGGTGTCAAATAGTTTCTGTTGAGCAGGCCGAAAACGCCCAGTTTCTTAATGAATTTTCAGTCAAAAGTCCTGTGAAATATGCCTTGGTTTTTGGTAATGAGGTAAAAGGGGTCTCGCAAGATGTAGTAAGTGCAAGTAATGAAGTATTGGAAATCCCACAGTACGGCACCAAACATTCGTTGAACATAGCGGTAAGTGTAGGAATAGTAGTCTGGGACCTTTGGTCAAAATTAAACCAATAAAAAACCCTGATGTTTAAATCAGGGTCTTTCAATCTATAGTTTGAGTTAGTTAGTTGCTTTTTCGAGATGCTAATTAAGGAAAACCTTAGATTCTACACAAGAAATATGTGAAATATTTCTTAAACTGTTAACTCGATAGCAAAATTTTTAATCTTGTCGATTATGGTATTATAATCATTTAAACTGGAAACAAAATCCAATTCCCCCACATCGATGATCAATGTATTTTGTTCAGGATAACTTTTGAAGAATTCAAAATATCCCTTATTTATTTTATCCAGATAATCAGGCTCAATGCTTTGTTCGTAGGACCTGCCGCGATTTTTGATATTTTCCAACAAGCGTTCTGTGGACTGATATAGGTAAACATAGATCCGCGGTTTTTTCACCTCTTTATACATGAGATTGAAAAGTTTCCTATAGAGATTGAATTCATCTTTTTGTAAGGTGACTTGGGCAAAAATGAGTGATTTATAAATATCGTAATCACTGACCATAAAATTCTTAAAAAGGTCAAATTGCGAGGTATCATCGGTAAATTGTTGATAGCGATCTGCTAAAAAGGACATTTCCAAAGGAAATGCATATCGCCCTTGGTCTTCATAAAATTTAGGTAAAAAAGGGTTATCCGCAAAACGCTCCAATACCAGCTTTCCATTATAGTCCTCCGCTATTTTATTGGCCAAAGTCGTCTTTCCTGCTCCAATATTCCCCTCAATGGCGATAAAACTCAAACTTGAAAATAGTTCTTCCTTTGTTTTATGAAGCATGAATGAAGTCTTTATTGGCTGATTCTTGTCCTTACATTCCTGTAATAGGTTTCTAGTATCTTTCCTTAAGATAGGATGGTACATTTGGGGCGCAATATCAGAAAGAGGTTGGAGCACAAATTTACGCTCCTGAAGTTTTGCATGTGGAATAACCAGATCGTCAGATTGGATTATTTCGGCATCAAAATATAAAATATCAATATCAATGATTCTCGATGCATAACCACCTCCTTGCAATCGTTCCCTTCCCATACTTTTTTCAATAGCAAGGATTTTCTCCAAGCTGGCCAATGGCGTTAAATAGGTTTCAAGAACTAGACATGCATTCAAAAAATCTGATGAATCAAACCCCCATGAAGCGCTCTCATAAACCTTTGAAATTGAAGTGATTTTGCCCACTTCAGTACCCAGTAAGAATACCGCTTCCTGTAGATTTTGCAAGCGGTTGCCAAGGTTACTCCCTATAGAAATATATGCCTTTTTAAGTTCGTTCATAATATTGAAACAAAGTAAACAAAACAAATTCACTTTGGTTATCTTTGGCCGGTAATAATAATACGATTGAAATGAATTTTTTAAGAAACCTTTTAGCCGCAATTATAGGTTGCTTGATTGCTTTTGGGATTATGTTTATAATGTTTCTGCTCTTTGTGAGTTTGGTGGGAAGTGCAGAAGATGGAGTTGTAATAAAGGATAATTCCATATTGGAACTGCAAATGCAACAGCCCATCAATGATTATGTGGGAAACAATGAAGCCGACCCATTTGCAAGCTTTTTTGGTAAGGCCCAAGGATTGGATGAAATTCTTCATGCCATTCAAGTGGCCAAAACCGATACTGATATTAAAGGGATCAGTATAAGTAACAACTTTATCATGGCAGGTCTTGCACAAACCCAGGCCATACGAAAGGCGCTGCAGGATTTTAAGGAAAGTGGAAAGTTCATATATACCTATAGTGATTTTTATATGCAGAAAGATTACTATTTGGCCAGTGTGGCAGATTCTATTTTTTTAAATCCAGTTGGCGGATTGGATTTCAAAGGACTATCAACCGAAGTTTTGTTTTATAAAGACCTGCAGGAGAAAACCGGGGTAAAGATGGAGGTGATTCGTCACGGAAAATACAAAAGTGCTGTTGAGCCTTTTTTGGCAAACGAAATGAGTGATGCCAATAGGACCCAAATTAAAGAATTGATTAATTCTTTATGGGATACCATGGTAGCTGATATTTCTGAAGGGAGGAATATCAGTGGGGATAATGTGAATATTATTGCTGATACTTTAGGCGGTAGGTCACCAAAATTCGCAAAAGCTTCCGGCTTGATTGATGATATTTTATTCTTTGATCAATATGAGGACAAGCTCCGAACAGCCATTTACTTAGATGCTGAAGATGAAATCAATTATGTATCGCTGAAGGATTATACCAGGCGTTCAAACAAAAAAACCATTAAAAAAGGAACTGACAAAATAGCCGTGGTTTTTGCACAAGGTGAGATTTTGTACGGTGAAGGTGGTCCCAACATTATTGGGCAAGGCATTATAACCAAAGCTCTTGCCAAAGCACGGGATGACGATAAAGTAAAAGCCATTGTCCTAAGAGTGGATTCACCAGGGGGAAGCGCCTTGACTTCAGATATTATTTGGCGTGAAGTAGAACTTGCCAAGGAAAAGAAACCTGTAGTTGTCTCCATGGGCAATGTGGCCGCTTCAGGCGGATATTATATAGCAGCAGGAGCAGACATGATATATGCTGAGCCGACTACAATAACAGGTTCTATTGGGGTCTTCGGGACCATCCCGAATATCAATGAACTTGCTGCCAATATTGGAATTAACGCTGAGCAGGTAGGCACCAACAAGAATTCAGTCGATTATTCAATCTTTGAACCAATGACCGATAATTTCAGGAATGTGGTACAGGAAGGTGTTGAACAAACGTATGAGACATTTCTTGAACGTGTCGCACAAGGTCGAAATATTTCTTTGGAACAGGCTGACAGTTTGGCTCAAGGACGAGTATGGAGTGGACTGGATGCTAAAAAGTTGGGACTGGTAGATGAACTGGGTAATTTGGATGATGCAATTGCTGCGGCTGCTGAATTGGCTCAAATCGAATCATATGGAATAAAGAAATATCCGAAATACAAAACTGGTTTTGAAAAATTCATGGAAGATATGAGTAGTGTAAAATCCAAACTAGGACAGCGTATTATTAAAGAGGAGATAGGGGAAGAAACCTATGATATCTTCAGGCAAATGAAATCAACTTTGGAACAAAAGGGTGTACAGGCCAGAATGCCTTTTGTATTGGATATTAAATAAAACATGAACCAGAAGGATAAAAAACTAGCATATAAGATTTATCTATATCTGGGAGCAATGTTCATTACCTCTTTGGTAGTGTCGAACTTGATATTTCAAAAATTCTTTTTTTGGAATCCTTTTGGAGAATTGGAAGTTTTCGGGGCACCCCTTTTTGAGGTCTCAGTTGGTATTTTGCCTTACCCCATTACTTTTTTGATTACCGATTTAATCTCGGAGATTTTTGGCAAAAAGAAAGCCAATCAAATTGTTACTGCAGGAATTTTTGCTTCCTTCTTTTCGATGGGTATTGTCTTGTTGGCCGATTTTGCCCCGGCAATAGAAAATTCCCCAGTGAATAACGAAATTTTCAGTAAGGTTTTTGCGCTTTCGCCAGTTGCGGTATTGGCCTCAATGCTGGCTTATTTATTCGCGCAGTATGTAGATATTGCGATATATCATTTTTGGAAGCGATTGACCCAAGGCAGACACCTTTGGCTGCGAAATAATTTCTCAACCTTTTTATCCCAGTTCATTGATACATTTACAGTTGTAAGCCTTCTTTGTCTTTTCAAGGTATTACCCTGGAGCATGTTCTATGGTTTGGTCATTAGTGGTTTCCTGTTTAAGGTTTTAATTGCCTTCCTCGACACCCCTTTCCTCTATTTCTTCGTATATCTTCTAAGAAAACGGTTTGGTTTAAAAACCGGGGAAGAAATAAATCTGGAAACATAAAATATTCCAACTATCCCAGAGTTATAATCTAAGATAAATAGCTATTGTAAAATGAAAAAGAAAATCCTAAAAATAGTAGGCACAAT
>JBATIW010000400.1:0-7669 GCA_049668005.1 Maribacter sp. | reverse complement strand
CCCAAATACCGCCATCCAAATAAAGATAGGTGCGTGCCGTTAAATCGTAGTAAATACTTATCTCGGGAAAATAAACATACCTAACTACCTCCAATCGGTTGGGGTAGAACCAGGGTGGTGGTGGATGATTTGGTCTTGAGGATATGACCACCGTACCGCAGCTACTTAGTACTAAAGCACTGATCAGAATTAACGCACACTTCAAGGTCTTTGAATTTTTCATCATTGCTATATTATATTGTGCAAAGTAAAATCACAACTCAGTGTTTACAAATGATTTAAATCATTTTGGGGAATCACCAATTACAATAATTTTACTGCCAAATGTGAAAATGATGGGCAATAAAGAGAATAGTATAACTAATGAGAATAAATAAAATCATCATGGATAAAGAAATAATTTACAATTCAAACATGCATTTTGAACATCAACATTGGAGAAGTGAACTGTTCTTTTGGGAAGATGAACTTAAAACCTTTAAAAACAGATTGAGTGAATTGGTAAGGCGATATACTTCGAAAGATGTTTTGGTATTATTGGAACATTATCAAAACCAATTTATTCTCCATGGAGGCGTAATAGATGATCTTCTGGAAGAAATTGAGGTGCATGAAACCCAGATTGCAGGTCAAAGCATGATAGGCAGGGACGCACTTGACACCGTATTAGTAAAGAAACATTTGGAATTTAGGAATCGTATGGAAACCCAAAGGCAGATCTATGCCGATCTTAAAAAGGAATTCTTCTCTTTTCTTACTAAAGATATGTAGCAGATATTTTGCCAAGAATAGCAGAACCCTAAAATCGTTTGCTTTTATATCAATTAAGGAACGACTACTCTTTAAGGATAAAGTAAAGCCCCAAATTTATTGTTCGATGCTGGTTTCGTGTTTTTTTCCAAGGTGAATGGCACGTTGAAAACAGGATGCTACTACCAAAATAATTACTGATAATGACTATCTTTATTATGATAATTTAGATGGTTATGAATATTATTTCTTGGAACGTTAATGGTATACGTGCAATTGTAAAAAAGGATTTTTTTGAATCAATTAAAAAATTAGATCCTGATATACTCTGTTTGCAAGAAACAAAGGCTCAAGATCATGAGGTTGAAAAAGCATTATCCCAACTGAATACCTATCATCATCATTTTAATTCTGCGGTTAAAAAGGGCTATTCGGGGACCTCATTGTTGAGTAAAACCAAGCCAATCGCCCTGACCAATAATATGAATGTTTCCGAACATGATTCAGAGGGTAGAATTCAATGTGCCGAATACCCCAATTTTTACTTGGTAAATGTTTACGTACCCAACGCTGGGCAGCAATTAGACCGTTTAGATTACCGAAAGAAATGGGATGCTGATTTCCTAAGATATCTGAAAAACCTGGAGAAAACAAAACCCGTTATTGTTTGTGGCGATCTTAATGTGGCCCATACATCGATAGATCTAAAAAATGATAAGGCGAATTATAACAAGACCGCAGGATATACCCAAATTGAAATTGATGGTATGGACAATATCATCAATGGTGGCTTTGTGGATTCTTTTAGATATCTGCACCCTGATGAGGTGGCCTATACCTATTGGAGTTATCGCTTCAAGGCACGGGAACGAAATACAGGTTGGCGCTTAGATTACTTTTTGGTCAGTTCTAAATTGGTCAATAAAATCAAATCGGTAAAAATATTCCCGGAAGTATTTGGCTCCGACCATTGCCCAATAGGATTAGAAATAGACCTATAACACTAATTGGTGTTTAATGTTTCAATCAGGAAGTTAGCCTGCGTATTTTTCTGCCTTTGTCCCAAAAGATTTCCCAAGGTATCCAAACCCGGATGATAACCTCTAACGATTAACAGATACCCGCCTTTTTTTAAAGCGCTAATATGGGCAGTTGTCTCCTTTGGTGAGATGCCCAAACCTCTTAAAATTCCATAAGGACCCGCTGAAATGGCCCCTAATGTTTTTCCTTCCAAATCATTAAGAAATATTGAAGTTAAAGGACCTGTTATAAAAATATAGCCAATTTCAGGATTGTAAAAATAATCACATTCCATAGCTGCTTTTGTTATTTTGCTTAAGTGGTCCTTAATTGCTATCCCAGTATTTATTTGACCCTTATTTTGGGCTGAATTCAAAATATTTGTTTTGCCTATAATTGTTATTTCATAATCCGCGGATGCATTGGCGATGATTTCCGCGGCCTCTAGGATCAGAAAAGGATCAAAGTATATTTTTGAAAAAACATGTTTACGGGCCGATTTGTTCACCTTGGCCTTCATTTTATTAAAATTTATTTCTTGCCCAAATATAATTAAGCGAATCGGCCAAGTAAATGATTTGTATCATTCAACAAAAAAAAAGTACTACGACTGATCTAGGTCATATCAAATAGTAATAAGTTCATATACTTTAGTAATGAAAATTAATTATTCACTTAAAACATATAATCATGTCAACCGAGAGTAGTAATGTTATGTTGGCCTTATTGACAGGAGCTGCAATAGGAGCTGGGTTTGGAATTCTTTATGCACCTCATAAGGGAAGCAAAACCCGAAAAAGAATTAAAGAAAAAGCATTGGAGACCAAACACGAAATTTCTGAACGTGTTTCACATGCCAAAGATGACCTTACAAGGACCGCTAATGAGAAGAAAGTGGAATTTGAACAAAAATTGGATGATACCATATCCAATATGAGCTACAAGGCAGATGATATTATCGCAACAATGGAGCGCAAATTAGAAGATTTAAAAAAGAAAAACGCCCAACTACAGAAATAACAACAGATGGCTTTGAAAGAATTAAAAAGGGATCTAACTGAGGCTGATGTCGATGTTAGATCCTATCTCGAAAATAGCGAGGAATATTTTAAGCTTAAAATATTCAAGGCATTAATGCGAGCGGTTACCGCTTTTTCCCATATGATGCTTATTGGGGCAATAGGGCTTCTCGCCTTGTTCTTATTGTCGCTCGCTGCTTCATATGCAATAGGTAATGCTATGGATAATGCCTATCAAGGTTTTATTGTAGTAGGATTGATTTATGTTGTGGTTGCATTATTGTGTTATTTTTTCAGGGAAAAACTCGATGGGCCGTTGTTACGGAAATTTTCAGAATATTATTTTGATTGATGATGAAAAACTATAGCTCTTTTACGGAAATTGACCATAGGTTAAAGATTTTAAGCTTACAAAGAGAAATTGATAAGGAAAGTTTAAAGCTAAATCTTCGCCGATTGAAAATAGATTTATATCCATCCCATTTTATGGTCGGGTTTAAGGAAATTATTCAAAAATCCTTGATTTCCTTGGTTGTTACAAAACTCCTAAAGCGGCATGGTTGATTTTAACTTGAACAACTAAGTAATTCATTACTTATAAACCCCATTCTTTTCTAGGCATGGGGTTTTATCATTATTCAAAAGGGTAATGGTATTTAATTGAAATCAATGATAAGCCGATGTTCTTCCTTAGTCAAAATACATATTCTTTGGACTGAATCCCTGTTTAATCATCCCTCAGCCTTATACTCCGATATTGGCCAAATTTCAGTTACTGTGACTACGATGCCCATAATATCCTTATGCAGACCGATGTCATACTTCTTGCCAATTTTTCCATGTAGTTACATTAATTGCTATACGCATTTTGGGTGATTTATGTCATTCCGCATTTGATGCGGAATCCATTCTCCAGATTTGGATTCCTGCTTTCGCAGGAATAACAATTGGTCATTGATTTTGCTTTGTTCTAAAGAAATTTTATTCCTTACCTAAAGCTAGGGATTTTAAATCCATAATGGTTTATACTATTGGCAATTCGACAATAAATGTTGCACCTTTGTTCAATTCACTTTGAAAACTTACCTGACCTCCCATTAACTCCGTATATTGTTTGACGATATGTAATCCCAATCCGGTGCCTTGGATAATAGCACTATTCTCTGCCCTGAAAAATCGTTGGAATAAGTTGGGTTGTTCTTCTTTTGGAATCCCTATTCCCTGGTCAATGATCTTAATTACCACGTTCTTTTGATTCTTGTCGAGAATTAAATCAATGTCCTTGTTTTCTTGGGAATATTTTATGGCATTTGAAATTAGGTTTGTGAGAATGTGCCTCGTTAACTTTGGATCTAGAAATGCATTGATTGCTGGTTTCTTGTGTTTTATCGCTATTTTCTGCCCATACTTTTTACTTGAATCGATTTCTTCGACCAAGGATTTTGAAAATTGTACGATATCGAATTTTTCTCTGCGGACGGTTACTTTGCCCTCCTCCAATTTGCTCAACGAGAGGAAATCGTTTAAGATGACCACAAGGTTCCTAACATTGGTCGTAATTTGGCCTATGTATTTTTCCCTCTTGACTTCCTTACCGGGTTCATTTTGTTTTCCTATTAATATTGCTGAGGAAAGTATGGCGCTTAAGGGTGTTCTAAATTCATGGGAGGCCATTGCTATAAACCGGGATTTTAGTTCGTTTAGCTCTTGCTCCCTAACTAGGGCAGACCTAATGTTCCTTTCTGCTTGTTTTTGTTTTGTAATGTCGTTATACACGAACAAGGTCCATTTTATTTTATTGTTATCATCATATAAGGGCGTTGTGTTTACGGAATAACTTCTTCTTCGAAATTGTATTTCAAAGGATAGGTGTTCACCTTCCATGGTTTTGTTTATATTTTCTTTTATCTGTTCTATTCTTTTTTGAGAGAATATACCGGTATCATCAACATTGATTCCTTCAAATTCGGTCTTGTTCAATCCCATGCGTTGCAACTCGCCTCCATCAATATAAACGATATCATAATCGGTATTGAACACAATAATCACCCCTTTAGGGAAGTTTCTGGCAATTGCCGTAAACATGGTTTGACTCGCCATGGCCCTGTTTTCAGCAGCTTTGGTATCCAATACTTGATCTTCCAGATTTAGATTGGTCTCTACCAATTTTTGTACCGTTGACTTTAGCTCATTAGTGCGTTCCTCAACTTGTTCCTCTAATTCATGGGCATATTTCGAGAGTTGTTTTCTATTTTCATGCAGGGTGATTCTTGTCTCGTGTTGTTCTATGGCCACACTACACAAAAAGTTGATGTCCTCTATCATTTCCCTTTGGGATTTCCCTGGTTTTATCGGATGCTGGTAATAGAGTACCAATACGCCAAGAACTTCTTGGCTAGAAGAAAGTATGGGTAAGGACCAAGAGGATTTTAAATTATGTTTCACTAACAAATTCCTATGCTCCTTCCATAAAGGATCTTTGGTCAAGTCGGTAGTAAGCAGCTCTTTTTTCAGATGTACCGCCGAACAGCAGGAACAAATATTAGGGCCTATGTTCAGTCCTTCCAGGGCTTGTGTCAATGATTTGGGTAAATTGGGTGCTGAGAGGTTGTGAAGCGTTCCCTTTTCCCGATCCAACAATAAAATAGAGGCCAAACAATTTTCTATATGCTGCTCAACGGTTTCAACAATGGTATTAGCTATAAAATCAAGGGGCCAGTGTTGGGCGATCAATTCCAGTATCTTACGTATTTGATCCTTTAAAAACTCCGCTTTTTTGCTTTGTGTCACATCGCTTTGTACACCGATAAAATGGGTCAATGATCCCTGATCATTATATAATGGGGTGATAGTCAATTCGTTCCAAAATAAGGTACCGTCTTTCTTGTAATTGCGCAACACTTCATGGCAGGGTTGCCCATCTTTAATGGCTTTTCGAATAATTCCAATTTCTTTTTGATCCCGATCCCCATTTTGTAAAAAACGACAGTTTTTACCTAGAACCTCACTTTTCCCATAGCCGGTGATATGTGAAAATGCATCATTGGTGTAAATAATAGGTCGATTGGGTTGTTGGGCATCAGCAATAATGATTCCATTCCCTGCTGCTTCCAAAGCCCTATTGCGCACATACAAAATATCCTCTACTGCTTTTGATTCGGTAATATCACGTAATACCACGAGCAATTTGTCATCTTCAAAAGGTGTGATCAGTCCTTCTGCATATACTGTACTTTCCTTTCCTGGTACAGCGATTTTCAGAACCTGCAACGATTTGGTCTCGTGGGTTTTTGCCAAAATATTGATAATCTCTCTACTTTTATCAGACGGGAAAATGTCCTTAATATTTTTCCCTATGACTTCTTCCTTAGAAAATAATGACGAGGGTTCTGCTGCCAGTACATCCAAAAAGTTGCCCTCCTTATCATGTATAATAATTGTATCCGGTAGTGCATTTAATATAGCGCTGTTTTTCGCTTCACTTTCCTTGAGTTCTTGTTCAACTCTTTTCCGTTCGGTAATATCCCTTATAATGGTCAATAAATTATGATCGTTAAGACGAACCGTCCTTGCTTCTATATCAATGATTCCATTAATTTCATTTAAAGCGTATTCCCTAACTTGGATCTGGTTGGTTTTTATTGCTTTATTATGGGCTTTTAATATTTTTTTGGACATTTCAGGTGGGACTAAGTCCGCAATGTTTTTTCCGATAACCTCCTCTCTTGGCAGTTGGAATCCTATATGTTCTGGCACATTAATGTGTTCTGGTTTATGAATATCGATAATATCTCCTGCGTAATTTTGAATGACAATCATATCGGGAATAGCTTCCAAAAGCGCTTTGTCTTTTGCATTTCTCGCCTTTAATTCTTGCTCTACTGACTTAAGTTTAGAAGCATCTGAAACAAATGCAATAGTTATCGATTGGCCTTTGACCGTGGCAGGACTTAGACTTACTTTTACAGGGAATTTGGAACCGTTCTTTTTTAAGCCAAAAAGGGCCAGATTTTCACCCATAGGGCGAGGCTTAGGGTTATTAGTATATTCTTCCCTATGGCTAATATGTTTTTTTCTGAATTGTTTTGGAATGAGAATTTTAAGATTCTCGTTGACAAGTTCCCCTGGTCCATAGCCGAACATCTGTTCTGCCGCTTGATTCGTACTTAATAACATGCCACTGGTATCCACAACTAGAATACCTTCGACTGAGGATTCAAAAATACTTTGAAAAAGACCTTTTTCTTTAAGCTTAACTGCCATATGCGGTAGCATTTTTTCTAAAATGTGGGCCTCTTGGTAAAATAAAACAGTAGCCCAATAAATGGTGCTTTACCGCAGTACCCCTGTGTTTATTGGCCATTATTACCCAGATAATTAAGGTATCAAAAAAAGAGTTTTTTCGATACTTTTTTAAAATTAGCTTGTTTTGCGATATTTAAGTATGACAAAAGTCATGTACTTATTTAACAGCTAATTATGACATTGATCATAATACCGGAATGTCTAAACCCGTAGCTTTGAATTAAATAAACCAAAAAATGAATATAGGACTGGCACTTTCAGGTGGCGGAGTTCGCGGAGTCGCCCATATTGGGGTGATAAAGGCGCTTGAAGAACATGCCATTTTTCCTACCCAAATTGCTGGTACCAGTGCTGGCGCCATCGTAGGTGCCTTGTATGCAAATGGAAATACCTGGCAGGAAATCCTCGATTTTTTTAAGACAGTGCCTATTTTTAGGATTGATAAGTTCGCAAGGAACAAACCTGGTTTTATTGATACAGAGAAGTTATATGATAGTTTTAAGAACTTATTGAAAGATGATGATTTCAGTACTTTGAAACTACCTTTGCACATAACAGCAACGAATATCCTGGAT
>JBATIW010000399.1:0-10758 GCA_049668005.1 Maribacter sp. | reverse complement strand
TGGTTCTCATCAAAATCATTAAAGTAAATATCAAAGGTTTGATCTTCAGCGGCCTTGTATTTATAGTTTAGTCCTAAGTTCCCAATGATGAAATCAATATCCCCGTCCTTGTCGAAATCACCTTCCTCAATACTGAACCACCATCCATTAGAATCAGCCAAATCATAGTTTTCGGTTACGTTATCAAAGTTGCCTTTGTTGTTCCTCAAAATTGTAATCGGCATCCATTCGCCGACAATTATCAAATCTGTCCAACCATCCTTATCAAAATCGGTCCAAGTCGCATCCGTTACCATCCCAAGATTTAGTAACATAGGGGCAAGTTCCTTGGTAACATCCACAAAATGTGCGCTTCCGTTTTCACTTCGATTTTCCAAGATATAACTATTGGCAGGCGAAGGATAGTTTCCAGGGACAAGTCTCCCTCCAACAAATAAGTCTAAATCGCCGTCTTTATCAAAATCGAAACTTTTTACCCGCGATCCACTAGTATACATTTTTGGCAAGGCATCAGTTGATTTGGTAAATTCACCTTCGCCATTATTAATATAGAGTCGGTCTTGTAATAGTGCCGTATTGGGTTCAAATTCATTGCCGCCACTAACGATATAAATATCATTATCAGCATCATTATCGGCATCAAAAATATGAATGCCCATATCTTCATACATTTTATCTCCTGTAAACACCTCGCCATTTACTTTATTGAATCCTACAGGTGTTTGTAAATAAATAGCCGCTTCTTGGAATGCTGCCCCACCTACAACTATGTCATCAAGCGTGTCACCGTTTAGGTCACTTACAGCTACAAAAGGCCCCAACATTGAAGTCTTGTGCGGGATCAGTACTTCTTTTACAAAATCGTCATATCTATTTTCAACATGTAAGTGATCGAGAATCGAATCCTTTACCGTTGAGAATAAGTTATCGGGTTCCAATTTAGGTTTTTCCTTGATCAAGGATGCGTCAGCATGTTTGATGGCCAATATTTGATTTACATCAATATTTGTCAATACTTGCGCATTGCCATCAGGCCATTTAATATCCAAGGTATCAATCTTTTGGGTTTTACCGAGCCCAAAATGCAATTGGGGTGCAACCGACGACTGGAAGCCCCTGGTCAAAGTTAATTCTTGAAATTGTGCTCCGCTGCTGGTTTTCAAATATACTTTCACGCCAACACCACTGGGATTCTTTTCAGGGCCATTGAATCTTAAAGTAATATGGTTGTTCTGTAAAGAACTTGTATTTTCAAAAACCGATGCTAAGTCATCAATATTATTGGTTATAATTTCAAGATCACCATCATTGTCCAAATCTACATAAACACTTCCATTGGAAAATCCCTTAAAACTGATACCCCAATCTTGGTTCATCTTTGTAAAGGTCAAATCCCCATTATTTTTATAAGCATAATTGTCAATTCTTTCAGAAGGCATAGCCAAACTCTTCTCTAAAAGGCTATCCTGTCTATGTTTTGAATTTTCTAAATGCTTGAAATAGTCTTTATTATTAATTTCCCTACGCGTGCCGTTAGCAATGAAAATATCCTTCCAACCATCATTGTCCAAGTCAGCAATTAAAGGGCCCCAGCTCCAATCTGTAGAGGATATGCCCGCCAATCTAGAAATATTACTGAAATCAGGTAAAGAATCATTGATATTGCCATTATTGAGCTGTAGACTATTTTGCATATACTGGTAATGAAAACCGGCATTCACAGTACCCCAAAATAATTTTGGATTCATACTTGCCATATTGGCTTTGGACCTTCTGTTGTCTTCAGCGGTCATATCCACTTGAAAAATGTCCAATAATTGATCATTATTGAAATCGGCAATGTCAACACCCATGCCATAGAAGGCGGTATTTTTAGTCAATTTTCTAACAGACTCGGTAAAAGTTCCATCTTTGTTGTTCAGATAGAAGAGGTCTGGGGTGCTAAAATCATTTGAAACATATAGGTCTGGCCAACCATCTTGATTTAAATCACCGACTGTTGCACTCAATGAAAGGCCAAATGTTTTCATGCCCGCTTCCTGAGTGACATCCGTAAAAAAATCACCATCATTTCGTAACAGCTTATCTGTCTCCTCATCTTTAGTAAATTTTTTCTTTAAAAGATAGTGTTGGTTTGGTGCGTTGAAAGGGGAGGGTGGGTAATTGGCAATATATACATCTAAATCCCCATCCAGATCATAATCAAAAAATGTTGATTGCACGCCATTATTCCCGTCATTCAAACCAAATTCCTTGGCCTTTTCTGAAAAGGTCAAATCCCCATTGTTTATAAACAATTGATTTTCTTTAAGCCCGAACTTTCCGCCAACAGAACAGTAAATATCCAGAAGACCATCAGCATTGACATCGGCCATGGTAACACCAGTATACCATCTGGAATCACCTGAAACAGCTGCCGTTTCTGTAATATCCTCGAATTTAAGGTTTCCCTTATTCAGATATAATTTGTTCTGCACCATATTCCCGGAGAAGTACAGGTCAATAAGACCGTCATTATTTATATCCCCGGCGGATACACCACCGCCCATATAGATATACCCATAGGTGAAATAATTCAAGGAATCATTTTCAGTTAGTGTATTGATAAATGAAATCCCGGTATCTATTTCATTTAACTGGTTGAAGATTTTATTTTGGGTATTATCCTTTTTTTTAGTGGTACATGCGTTAAAAAAAACTAGAATCAAGGGAAAAAAAAGATACTTTTTCATTGCGGTATTTTGAAGATATAAAAGTATAAAAAAACAGGGCATTTAGTAATGCCCTGTTCTAATAAAAATACTATTAAGATTATTTAGTACCCTGGGTTCTGTGTAAGAACACCACCACTTAAATCTATTGCACTAAGTGGTATAGGAAATAAGTCATGTTTTGAAGTATAAGGACTAACTTTTTCTCCGAAATTAGTGATTATACGTGCTTCATTTTGGAAATAAGCATTCATTACTTCTTCTGCATTACCCCATCTTCTAAGGTCAAACAAACGATGACCTTCCATACCCAATTCAATTCTTCTTTCAAAACGAACCGCTTTTCTGGCAAAAGCTGCATCAGGAAATGCTGTATAGGGTTCAATGACATAATTAGCCGCGTCGCCTCCGCCACCTACAGCTTGCAAATAATTGGAATTTTTAGCGCGATTTCGTACTAAGTTAACATTGGTCAACGCAGTTGGTAAATCCCCAGTTTCAACAGCAGCTTCAGCAGCCATTAACAGTACATCTGCAAAACGAATGATATGATAGTTAACACCAGATAGTTGTTGACCCCAGCCACCTGTAGCCTGGTTACCAGTTTCACCAGACCAGTATACATTTTTCTTGGGTAGATATGGCCCAGAAATATCAGTAAACTCTGCACGAATCCAATCTTTACCAATATGTTCTCCATAACCGTTATAGTCAATTCCTCTTCTACCCACCGTATAGTCAGCTCTCGGGTCTAAGTTACCGGCAAACAAGGTAAACGGATCAGCACTATTAATACCATAATCACTATTCACATCTGTTTGATTATAGGTATCCAAAAGTGGAAGTCCTCCGGCATCTGTTTGAAATGCATTCAACAAATCCTGGGTTGGTTGATAGAACCCACAACAAGAACCAAATGGTCCCGGGTTTGGAAAGTTCAATGCCCCTGCGACATTACCATTAAATGATTGTCCACCATCGGTAGTAAATTGAATTGCGAAAATAGATTCAACACTATTATCCCCAGCCAACCTAAAGTTGTCAACAAAATCCGGTAATAATGCATATGGCCCATTGTTAACTACATCGTTTAATAATGTTGAAGCTGCAGTCCAATCTGATTGATGTAAATGTACCTTACCTAGAAAAGCCTTAGCCGCCCAAGATGTTGGTTTGCCCACTAAAGATTGTGTAGCCGGTAAATTATCAACAGCATACTGAAAATCTGCTTCTATCTGATCCCAAATAGGACCAGGGTTAGGCTGGTTGAATTCAGATGCTGCATAATTCTCTTCAGAAATATAGGGTACATTGCCCCACATTTTCTGCAATTCAAAATTATAGTGACCTCTTAAGAAACGAGCTTCAGCCAATTGAGCGGAAAAATCGCCCTCTTCAATAGTATTGATTAATGCGATTACCGCATTGGATCTATTGATCCCTGCAAAAATAACACCCCATTTACCATACCAATAACCATTACCAGTTGCCCAGTTCAAAAGCTCAATTTCCTTTAAATCGGCCTGATCATCATCAGTACTTCCTTTATGTGCGTCATCTGCAAGAACATCCATGATCCAGTTGTCTCCTGAACGGGACCACTCATTACCAAAACCATTGGCCCTAATACCATCTATGGCAGAATAGGCCCCGGTTAGCAGTAAATCTACGCCTACTTCATTTTTTAGAGCCTCATCGCTCAATGCGCCTACTGCAGGCGACTCTGTAAAACTATCGCTACATGCTAAAATTCCTACTAGCAGTGCAAAATAAATTAGTTTCTTTTTCATTTTTTTTAAAATTTAAAATTAGCACCTATTGTGAATATTTTTGAAACCGGATATACCCTACTATCGATACCCAAACTTAGGTTATCGTATGCAATAACCTCAGGGTCAAAGCCTTCATAACCAGTTATAGTGAATAGGTTAGTGGCTTGTAAGTATAATCGTAAGGAATCCATTCCAATCTTTTCTGTAATCGTTTCGGGCAGCGTATAACCAACCTGTACGTTCTTTAACCTTAAATAAGAACCATCTTCAACAAAATATGAGTTGGCAGAAGCTTCTTCCAAAGGATATGAACCTGTCAACGCAGGAACTGATGTATTTGTATTTGATGGGGTCCAAGCATTTAAAACTCTCGTACTTCTGTTCCCGTTAAAGAACAAACCGAAATCGGTAAAGACCTTATTGTAGTTATACACATCGTTGCCTTGTGATCCTGTGAAGAATAACGAAGCATCAAATCCTTTGTACTCAAAATTAGCATTGATACCATATGTAAAATCTGGATGTGGGGAACCAATTTTGGTTCTATCATTATCATCCACGGTACCATCACCATTTACATCTTCATAAACAAATCTACCACTATCGTCTAGACCGGTAACGTTACGTCCAAAGAAATAAGAAAGTTCCTCATCAACTTCAGTTCTTGTAACCGCTCCGTTTCTAATATCGCCTCTACCTGCAACAGGGGCGTCATTAATTAGACTTATCACTTTATTCTTATAATGTGAAATGTTTGCAGATATTCCGTAGGCAAAACCACTTTCGGTTTCGTTGTTATATCCAACACTGAAATCTACCCCCGTGTTTTGGATATCACCTAGGTTTACTAAAGGCGCACCAGCATCAATTGCCGTAGAACTGATCAAACTAAAGTCCCTTGTAATTAAGTCTTTAGTCTTGATATTGAAGTATTCCGCAGAAATGTTCATTTTATTATCCCATAATTTCAAATCGGCTCCAAAGTTCGATGTTACAGAAGTTTCCCATTTTAGATTTGGGTTACCAACCTGGGTTAATAATGCTCCAGTGGTAATGCCTGCTCCATCAAACGAATAGTTTGCAAGTGATTCATCTAATGACGAAATATTAATTGTTGGGTTGTTGGCAGGTAAAGTCTGATTACCCAATTCACCCCAAGAACCCTTTAATTTTATTCTGCTTACGAAAGCATCCTCTGGATAAAAATCCTCATTACTAAGAACCCATCCTGCACTGAATGATGGGAATATGTCACTTTGATTATCCCCTAAGAATCTGGATGATTTATCTTGACGAACAGTCGCTGATGCAAAATAGGTATCCCTATAGTCATAGTTTGCCGTACCGAAAACGGAGAATAACGTATTAAAACCATCATAGGCGTAAGCTACATTTGGCGTACCTGAACCATTGCTCAACAAATAGAAATCGGGATCATCAAATAAATATCCTTGCCTATCAATTTGCTTTCCTTTGCCACCATCTTTCAAAGCTTCAATACCTACCAGTACATTCAAAGAATGCTCCCCGAAAGATTTACGATAGTTCAAGGTATTTGACCAGTTCCAGTTATATGATGTTTGATCCTGTTCAGACAATGTTCTTATAGAAATTGGCTCGCCAAACTCTGGGTCCAAAGAGGTAAATGCCCTAGTATCAAAAGTATTATAACCTCCAGCTAACGTAGTTTTAAAGGTTAATTCATCTAAAATAGCATAAGACAGGTAAACATCGCCAAAAACGGCAAAACGCTTATTATAGTTGTTTCTTGTCCTATATAATAGGGCAACTGGATTTCTACTATTACTTAAGCCAGGGCCTGCAACACCAGCAAATTCCCCATCATCATCACGCACAGGTACTAATGGAGTCATTCTTTGTGCCATTTCAATGGCCTCATCATTACCAGCCCTTGTATTGGAAAACGAAATATTGACATGCTCACCTATTCTGAGTTTCTCACCAATTTTGAACTCGGAATTCAATCGCGTAGTTGCTCTTTCAAATCCAGTGTTGTTTAAAATACCATCCCTTTTTAAATAACCAAGTGATAAAAAGTATTTACCTGCTTCATTCCCATTTGAAAGCGAAAATGATACGTTTGAAACAGGAGCTGTTCGGGTTATGGCATCAATCCAATTAGTCCCATTGGGCTGCGTAACGGTTGCGTTAAATTGACCCGCTGGAGCAAACACAATAGGATCATAAGAAATTACCCTAGTGTAGCCGATTAATGAAGAAGGTACTACAGGTGTGGCGCCTGCACCATATTGTGGATGCGATGGTGTTGCCCCATCATTAATTTGGCTTTCCCAAATCATATCAGCATGTTGTTGGGTATTTAAAACACCTGGGGTATTCCCAATTTGAGAGAAACCGGTATAAACATCCAAAGACACCTTGGCTGAGTCCATATTATAACCACCACCTCTTGTGGTAATTACAACAACCCCGTTAGAGGCCCTAGCACCGTAAATTGCGGCAGCACCATCTTTTAGCACGTTCATTTGATCAATATCCCCTGGGTTAAGATTGTTCAAGACATTTGGATCATCAGTTTGTACCCCATCAATAATATATAAAGGATTGGTGTTGTTACTTGTACCAAAACCACGAATCGTTATTTTGGGTGTTGACCCCGGATTTCCATTGGTTATAACGGTTACCCCTGAAACTCTACCTTCAAGTGCCTCAGCAGCATTTACTGTTGGAGCTTTTATTGCCTCGCTCATATCAACAGATGCAACCGAACCGGTAATTTCCCCTCTTGTTTGGGTACCATAGCCTGTAACAACAACCTCGTCTAACTGACTGGCATCTTCTTCCATGGTTACATTAATAGTACTTCTTCCGTCAACTGCGACTTCTTGTGTTGAATAGCCAATGTAGCTGATTAACAAGGTAGCACCATCAGCAACATCAATGGTGTAGTTACCATCAAAATCGGTTTGGGTACCGTTGGTGGTTCCTTTCTCCACGACGCTTGCTCCTGGCAATGGAGTTCCATCGGAATCTAGAACAGTACCAGTTACAGTAGACTGGATTTCATTTCCAATTTCTACTTTGGATAAAATTGTGTTTGAATTCGCAAAGGCAAACTGTGTACCTAAGCAAATGGTCATCGAAAGGAGTCCTAGTTTAAGCGTGTTGAAAACACTTTTGGACCTCCTTTTAGAATCGAATTTGAGTTTTTGATTCATAATCCTTGTTGTTTGTTAGTTTTAATTAATAGTTATAAAAATGGGAAACAGGTAGGTTGAATGTTAAAATTTCCCAAATTTAGGATAATATTAGCAAAAATATCTGATTCAGGATCAATTTTCAGCTGTTATTTTGTCAATTATTGATATTATAAATGTGTAGTACATAGCTTGAATCAAAAGTCCTTTTGGCCATAACTCCAACGTTTGCGATGGCATAGGCCTAAAGTTTAATAAGAATAGACCAGAACAAATAAATCAAATAAATAACAAATTGTTATAATTCTTAAGGATATTGAACACTTCAAGGTAGCAATTGTCCTGTCTTAGGAAATCTATACACTGAAAGTCTAAATCAATACTATAGGGTGTTAAACAATATCAGCGTTGATCTTGGTACACTGTATCACCTTGAATTGATTTTTGTTTATCGTCGTGAAGAAAAGATAATCGTCACCACCATCTTTTATTTTAAATCGCTTTCTTATGTTCTCAACGCTTTCAGGAAAGTTTCTTACCGTAATGTTTGCTTTTATCCCACTAAATTTCTTAAGTTCCTTTTTGTTGTAATCTATGACGTTTTCGATTTTGAAAGACCTGCCGGGAAAATCCACTAACGCCTCTGAAGTATATAAGTGGGAGTGAAGATGTAATTTTCCTACCTTGAAATCCTGTGCAATTAATTTAAAAGCACCTGTTTTTAATATAGCCGCATTGGGTTCATATAGAAAATTTTGAGGTTTTGTAATAGTCAAGGATGTTCTCTTTTCCTCTGACCAAATAAAACCATAAGTCTCCTTTGACGCTTTTTTTAAATTGATGGTTTTAACCTTGACTTCATCCTTAAAACCAACTTGCATTACCCACAGCAATTCCTTGACCTCATTATTTATGGCCACTACGTGTATCTCTTTGACGTTTTTCAATTGCTTTAATCCACTTGATATATCCAAAAGGGGAGCGGTTTTCAATAAAATGTTCCTGGATTTTTTAAACAGTAGCTCAAGATGTTCTATGATATCCGGAGTGCAATCTGATAAAAGAAAAACTTTCCGTTTGCTTTCTGACCTTCGTGAAGGGTCCAAATATATCCAATCATATGTTCCCTTTGAATTTCGCAAAAAATCCAAGCCATCCAATGCGATTACTTTGGTATTCATCACACCTAAAACATCAAAATTATGTGCGACAATTTCAGAAAGGTTTTCATTGATTTCGCAGTGAAAAACCTGTTCCATTTTTTTGCTGAAATAAAAGGAGTCCACTCCAAATCCCCCGGTCAAGTCCGCCAGTGATTTTCCGCCCACAATTCGGGCTTTGTATTCAGCTGTCAATTCAGAAGAACATTGTTCAATGTTCAACTTATTGGGGTAGTAAATCTTTGGGGTTTTATACCAAGAGGGGAGTTTGTTTTTACATTTATTCTTGGCCTCAATCTGTTCGACCAATTCCATTGGGGAAATAGTGCCAAAATCATTTTTTTTGAGTAATACTGACACGATGTCAGTAGTTAAATTATTATTTATAAACTTCTGTGCACCAGTATTTAAAATTGTATTATTCAAAGATATACTATAAATTTTTAGTCAAGGATTTAACAATCTTGTTTTCTTCCAAAAATTCCTTTAAAATCACTTTTATTGCGGTATATCCGGGGACTGCGACGATCATTCCGGTTATCCCAAATAGTAATCCCCCGATGATGATGATCAAAAAGATTTCCAATGGATGCGACCTTACACTATTGGAAAAAATATAGGGCTGGGAAAAGAAATTATCAACCAATTGGCCAATGATAAAACCAATCATCACATAGATGGTTTTTGGCAAGATTACCGTGCTAAAATCAGCTCCTAAATTGCTGGTCATTGTCAAGGTCATCATAAGAATGCCACCGATGATTGGACCTATGTACGGAATCAAATTCAATAGGGCGCAAAGGAATGCGATTACAATTGCATTTTCTATCCCGAAAATGAATAAAACAATGGAGTAAATGATAAACAAAATCAGAATTTGTAACACTAATCCAATGAAATATCTTGAGAGTAGGTCTTTAATTTTGTTAATCGATTTTTTGAGGCGGCTTTCTTTATCATCAGGAATAAAGACCAACAAACCTTGCTCAAATAGCTTACTATCCTTCAAAAAGAAAAATGCAATAAAAAGGACTGAAAAAAGGCCTATACTCAACGTTCCAAGAACACTGACAAACGAATTGAGAAAGTTAGGAATAAATCCAAAGTCCAGGTTGGCCAAGATTTTAGAATCCTTAAGGCCTTGCTCAATTTCAACAGAACTTAAGCCAATATATTCCGTTACCTGCCGGTATAGGTTTTCCACGTTGGCTTGTAGGGCATCGATGTTAAGGAGTGAAAGATTCTGCCCTTGCGATACCAATAAGGGGATAAATAGGGCAATTACACCTGCAACGACCCCGACAAGTAAAATCATCGTCACAATAACGGCCAAGGTATTGTTGAATTTGAGTTTTATTCTCAAAAACAACACTATGGGCCGGCCTAGTAATGAAGCTATAACCGCTATTGTCAAATAAGCTAGAACTGATTGTATTTTGTATAAAAAGAACAATAAAAGGGCAATGCCAGCAAGAATGGCAATAGCTCTTAGAATTCCGTCTGAAATGGTCTTGGATGTCATTGCTTAACTTTTAAAGGCATAAGATATGATATTTGCCCCCATTTGTAACGCTTTTGTACGGATCGCTTCAGGATCATTGTGAACTGAAGGATCCTCCCAACCATCACCTAGATCGGATTCATATGTGAATAAAAGAAGCAGTCTTCCTTCATGGGTTATGCCCAAAGCCTGAGGTCTTTTACCTTCATGCTCATGAATTTTCGGTAAACCCTCCAAAAATTCATATTTCTGGAAAAAAATGGGGTGGTCTGCCCCAAGTTCATCCAACTCAATGTTGGGAAATACCTTTACCAGTTCTTTACGTAAATAGGGTTCCATGCCGTAATTGTCATCAATATGCAAAAAACCGCCTGACAATAAGTAAGTTCTTAAATTAGCTGCCTCTTCCTGCGAGAAAACCACATTTCCATGACC
>JBATIW010000398.1:0-2760 GCA_049668005.1 Maribacter sp. | reverse complement strand
CTCTCAGGGGAACCAACTTCAACCCTACGATTTGGTGAAATATGGCACTTTTTTGAACAGCAATTGAATTATCCCATTACGGTGGTAGATTCTGACTATATGGAGCGCGTGGATTTCACAAAATATGATGTTTTGATTTTGCCAGGCGGACGTCGCTATAAAGGATTCCTTGACACGGATAAATTGAAGGAATTAAAAGATTGGGTTTCAAATGGTGGAAAATTAATCGCCATGGGTGGTTCCATAAAAGGACTTACGGGAGAAGATGGTTTTAAAATAAGGCCAAAGGAAATAGTCAAAGACTCCTCTAAAAATTTACAAATATTTGATGAAACCCAACGTGAGTCTATTAAAAAGTCGATCACAGGGGCCATCTTCAAAACCAAAGTAGATAATACCCATCCTTTGGCATATGGTTATTCTGATACATATTTCACCCTAAAACTAGGTGCTGATGCCTATGAACATTTAGACCGTGGTTCCGTGGTTTATTTGGAAGGGGATTCAGGTATGCCAGTTGCTGGTTTTGCCGGTAGCGAAGCCCAAAAAAAAATAACCAATACCCTAGTCTTCGGGGTAGAAAAACACGGTTCCGGACAGGTTATTTATATGGTCGATAACCCATTATTCAGAGGTTTTTGGGAAAATGGAAAGTTATTGTTTGCCAATGCCCTATTTATGGTAAACTAAAGGCTATATCAATAATCTATGGAATTAATATAGCATAAACGAAACCGTAATAATTCCAATAATCGCTATTGGTACAATGATCAACATATACAAGAATGAAATAATATTTGCCTTAAAAAATGCTCCAATCCAACTACTTTTGTAAAAATTATGAAGGGCTAACAATAAGTAGACAATAAAGGATAAAAAGAAAAGTACTTCTATCCAAATTGGGATATCAATCATCATATTGGCCAATATTAACACGCAAAACGAAGTAAAAATAAAGGTGAAAAAATAAAGACTAAAGACCATATGATGTGCGAACGTTGCCCGTTTCCAATAAAACAGCTTCAATAAAACAGCAAATAGTGGTAACATAAAAAACATGGCAATAGGAATGGTATCATAAAGGGTGTTAAGAATCCCATCTCCTTTTTGTTCATAGAACTTTAGTATTTGCTCGTAAAGTTTTTGATTAAATGCACTTGCATCCTCCTCTAATCCCATAGCCTTTAACTTACTGGCTTGTGGGGCATCAATGGCTATTAACGAGTCCAATACATCCCGTTTAAAGCTAAATGATACATTAGGTGCATTTTGCTCAGCTGAGATTACAGAATCCAATGCGATCAAGTCTTCATCGGAAATACCGGTAAGAGCAGCGTTATCCTTAATTGTTTTTTTCGCTAACTCCAGGTTTAAGGAATCTTTTTTTAACTGCAAAGAGTCTAAGGTGAAATCTTTACTGAAACCCTTTTTCAATGCTTCGGTTACCTCATTATCTGCCTTTCGCACATTAAATGAAAAAATAAAAAAGAATACTACTGAGAAAAATAAATAGAACTGCGCCGGATGCAAATATTTCAAACGTTTTCCATCTACAAAACGCCTTGCCAACACTCCTGGTTTAAACATAAGCGTACCGAAGCTCCTAAAAAATCGCGCGTCGATCGAAAAGTAGTTGTCAATGGTATTACTGAACAAAACGCCAAAGGTAAGATTGTCCGCGACTTCTTGTCCGCAGTATGGACAATACTCAAAGGAGTCATCAAAAGATTTCTCGCAGTTTTTACATTGATCGGTCGAAGACATTGTAAATGATTTGTTTAAATATACTGATTATCGAAACACCTTTGATTGCGAAATACTTTTCTATTTCAGTTCCATCTTTAGGACAAAATCATCGGCGGTCATAAAAAGTGTTTTTTCATTTTTTGAGAAGGCACAATTTGAAGTTGCTTCCCCTGTAAATATTCTGGCGATTGGTATAGCATTCTCATTAATGACCCAAACACCACCTGGGCCGGTTGCAAAGAGATACCCTTGACTATGCATCTTCATGCCATCTGGAAGTCCTTGTTGACCCTTCTTACCAACTAGGTCAGTAACATCGAAAAACAAGACCCTGTTACTAAGTTTACCTGAACCGACAACATCATAACGATACCATACCGCATGTTCCGGATCTGAAACCGCAACGTACATTTGTGAGCCATCCGGAGAGAAGGTTATCCCGTTGGGCCTTGTCAGTTTATCAATTAATACAAGTTCTCCCGAAGTCTTTAGGCAAAATACTCCTTGAAAATCCAGTTCCTTTGCTAGGTCGTTAACCCCATCTTGCAAGCCGTACGGTGGATCTGTAAAATATAAATTACCATCGCGATCCAATACGCCATCATTTGGGCTATTTAATTTTTTACCATCGTAACTATCTACCAATGTTATATAATTAGGGTATGGACTATCCAATGTCGCATTCATTTTGGCGATTCTCCGATCACCATGTTGCAACAAGACCAAATCGCCATCCTGGTTCAAGAGCAAACCGTTAGCGCCCATTTCCCCATCAAGAGGGATTTCCCCAGTATATCCCGAAGGATCAAGAAACACAGTCGTTTTTCCCACTGAATCAATTTTATATACTGTATTATTGGGTATATCTGAAAACAACAAATAACTTCCATCTTCAATCCATAAAGGGCCTTCCGTCCATGCATGCCCGCTTGATATTATCTTGATTTCGGTAGTAGGTGAAATGATTTGCAATGCCTCCTCATCAAGGATTTCAATGGAAAATCGATCTTGCAG
>JBATIW010000397.1:0-3478 GCA_049668005.1 Maribacter sp. | reverse complement strand
GCCGAATAAAACTTCGGCCATTTTATTTGAATAGTTTAAACTATGAAAACGCAGAATCCTTTTCGAATTCCTTTTTAAAGCCCATCATGAACCTTATTCTTGCGAGACGCGGTAAATGACATTTATTCCGCCACCCGAAACATAGATGTCACCGGATAGACCAATGGCTACACCATCAAAGCCCCAGGTTGGAGGATAACCTTCCAAACCAGGTGAGCTAAGTTCAAGATTCTCTACAATGGTGGTCACCTCTCCCGTGGCCAAGTCAACACGCGATAAACGGGCCGCACCTGTTTCTACTACCACCAAGCTTCCATCTGCATCAAAGGCCAATCCTTCGGGATTTGCTAAATCAGCTGCTATAATAACTGGCGTAATAGCGGTTTTTCCTTCAAAACCAATCTGCCAAATAAGGCCCGTACCCCAATCGGCCACCCAAACAGTTTCGCCATCAGTTGCCAAACCACTAGGCGCAAATACATTTGCGTTGTCTATGGGTAGTATCATTGATTGGTCACTTGCCCAGACTACGCCACCCAGTCCCAGATCAACTACTACAATATCATCTTTGAATCGGACGGCCTCAATAGGAGCACCCATAACATAATGCTCCAGAACTTGTTCAGCTTGAGGATCGAAGACCTGAACTGCACCAGCAAACCATGAAGAAACCAACAGGTTGTTCCCATCTTTTGAAACATTCTGTGGTGTTATTAGCGAGAGCACACCTTCTTCAGGGACTAAGAAGGCTTGATAAATATTTTCCTGTTCGCCGTTACTACCATTAAATTGTCTCAAATTATATTGGTCGGCAACATACAGCGCATCTTGATTATTCGACCCTGCTAAAACTGCCAGGCCTTGAGGAGCTATCATGCCTCCGGGGCTAATGGTGCGAAGTTGTCCACTTGGGAGCATCTCGGCCACCCAGCCACGGTCATTATTGGTCATATACAGGGAACCATCTGAGTCAAAGACCATGTTATCCAATCCTGGTTCACAGTTAGCAAAAAGTGTTTTTTCGCCGGTCACACGATTTACTTTAAAAATCTCGCCTGTTTGATCCAGTACATAAAGAATTCCTTCTGGATCGAACTTTGCAGAAGCAGGGTTCCTGAACCCAGTTGCCACTACCTGTGCGATTCCATCCCCAAAAGGGTCCGATGAAGGAGGGACGCCTGGCCCACCGACATCTACACTTATTACCAAACCAGCAGCAAACAGAGGTCCGTATAGGCGCCCGTCATCACAGAAGTCAAATGCATTGAAAAAACCTAGCGGGAAAGGGTTTGCCTCAGTGGCTACAATGATCGGCCGTGGGGGCTCACTAAGATTGGGGTCGAGCTCATATAGCCCGTCGCCCAAGAAATCAAGTGCCACAAAGAGACGTCCATCTGGGGAGAACGTAATCGGATTAACACCAGGGGCAACAAACTGTTCGGTCATTGTGCCATCCGGTTCTAATCGTCCTACGGTTCCAATCAGGATGTTAGTCCAGTAAAGCGATCCATCCGGACCAAAAATGAGATCATCAGGACCCTTCACGCCCTTATCTTGTCCAAGTCGGTCAAGGATCGCTCCGGTTTCTTTGTTCATCACGACGATTTCCAGACCAATAACACTAGCAATGTAAAGATTGCCATCAGGTCCGACGTCAATTCCATTGGCACCTTTTAGGGCAGCGCCACTGGCTAACTCAGTCAAAACATATTGTATTTCTTTTTCTTCAGGCTCCAGGGCCGTATCCGATTTTGCTTCAGGCTCCAGTGCCTTATCATCCGATTCGCAGGAAAAGGCCAGGAAAAGCATTGCCAAAAAAGCGAGCTTAAAGAGTGACTTTACTGATGGTCTTTCAATTTTTTTCATAATTCGATGGTTTTAAAATAGTAGAAATTATTAAATAAGAAATTTGAAGGGGGAAGTGGTTTTGATATGACCAATGACATTGGCCCTATCAATTAGAGGTCTGATACTAAGTAAGTATAAAAAAGGTATGTTTTATTCCTGGGAAAAAATGGCCATCAAGGACGAAACACGAAAAATAGTGTCCCAAGACTATGTTTTACTTACCAAACCCTTAGTAACCAGCTCACTGCCAATATGCAAAACCTCGATTAACTTTTTATCAACAACTACGCGTAGGCGCACGAAGGCCCAGATTAGAAATATTTTGTTAGAATTAATCAGGGTAAAACCTTAGCATTTGTGTGGCTTTGCTACAATCATCGAGTGATTGATCAAAGTGTCTTTTGAAGATAGGTGGACTCAAACCGAGAATGAAGAATTTGGTAAAAAGAAAACACCTTAGTGCTTATTTAACCATTTTGTATCCTATTTGTAGTTATATTCACAACCAACTCATTATCAGCTCCAGTTATTTTCTGTATCGGAAAGTAATTTACAATCAAACCAATCCTGTAAATCCTAAAAAGGCCAAGGACAACAATCCGGCAACCAGTAAGTTAATAGGTACTCCTTTCATCCCCTTGGGTATATTGGCCAACTCTAAATGTTCACGAATACTGGCAAAGACGATTAAAGCCAAAGCAAAACCTATTGAGTTTGCAATGGCAAAAAATACGGCTTTTAATAAGCTTCCATGTTCCAATCCCAAGGCTAAAATAGCCACACCCAAAACAGCACAGTTTGTAGTAATCAAAGGCAAGAAGACCCCTAGTGCTTGATACAATGCAGGGCTAACTTTCTTTAATATTATCTCAACCATCTGCACCAAAGAAGCAATTACCAGAATAAAGGTGATGGTTCGTAAATAGTCCAATCCAGAAGGAACCAATACAAATTGGTGTAATAAATAGGTCGCCAACGTGGCTATGGTCATGACAAACAGTACTGCTCCCGACATGCCCACCGAAGTGGATACTTTATTGGAAACGCCCAAAAACGGACATATCCCCAAAAATTGGGAGAGTACAATATTATTGACGAAAACAGCTGCTATAAGTATTAAAACATATTCCATTTCTTAACTTGTTTTGGTAGAAACCTTATTGAACAAAACGGTTAGATAGGCCAAAGCTATAAAGGCTCCTGGTGGTAAAATAAACAGGATTAATGTATTGGCGTTTTCAGATACAAACAGGAAATCAAAAATGCTTCCACTCCCTAAAATCTCCCTGGTTACTCCCAGAAGCGTAAGTGCCACGGTAAAACCAATTCCCATACCCAAAGCATCTATGACAGAGGATAAAAGATTGTTTTTAGAAGCAAAGGCCTCTGCCCTACCTAAAATCAAGCAATTCACAACAATTAAAGGAATGAATATCCCCAATTGTTCAAACAAAAAAGGAATGTACGCCTCAAGCACCATCTCAACAATGGTCACAAAGGACGCGATGATTATGATAAAAGCAGGAATTCTAACTTTACTTGGTATTTGCGATTTGACCAGTGATACCACGATATTTGACATTAACAATACGAAAAGGGTGGCAATACCCATTCCCAAACCATTGAATGC
>JBATIW010000396.1:0-1508 GCA_049668005.1 Maribacter sp. | reverse complement strand
ACAGATATTTTACGCAAGAGCATTGTACTTGAGTCCGATGTTGAAGAGGATTTTGTTTCCATAGACTTGGGCGCCTTACAACTAAAAATACCTGAAAATGGCATATATATTGGTGTAGAGTGGTTATTTGTGCCTAATAATTGGTATAGGAATACCATTGAACATCCAATTACGAAAAGGAAATTAGTCGAAGACAGGTTTGCGCCTACCTTCGGCGCTGTGTATAATAAGAACCAGAATTTCAAAGCCATGGTTTTTGGAATGGGGAGTTGGACAAACTTTAAGGTGAAATCCAAGGATAATTCTGAAAATTTGATACCAGCTATAAGCCTAAAATTATTGAAGGAGTAAGACCCATTATGAAGATTATTTGCATCGGTAGAAATTACAACGAACATATAAAAGAGTTGGCCAATGAACGGCCAGAAGAACCTGTGGTATTTATAAAACCCGATTCTTCGGTTTTGCCTAAAGAGCAGGACTTTTATATTCCCGATTTTACACAGGACGTACACTATGAGGTTGAGGTGCTGGTAAAAATCTGCAAGGTAGGAAAACACATAGCGGAACCCTTTGCACACAAATATTACAATGAGATTGGTTTAGGCATTGATTTTACGGCAAGAGACCTTCAATCAAAATTGAAACAAAAAGGACTTCCTTGGGAAAAGGCAAAAGGGTTTGATGGTTCAGCAGTCATAGGGAAATGGCTTCCAAAATCCAATTTTAAGGATTTGAACGATTTAAAATTCTCCCTATTAAAAAATAATGAACTTGTTCAAGAAGGAAATACCAGCTTTATGCTTTGGAAGATAGATGAGCTTGTTGCCCATGTTTCAAAATACTTTACCTTGAAAAAGGGAGATGTTTTGTTTACAGGTACGCCATCCGGTGTTGGTCAGATTACAACAAATGACTATCTTTCGGGCAAGTTAGAAGGACAGGAGCTCTTTACAGTAAAAATAAAATAATGATATACAATCTTGATAAAATAAATGAAATGGCTGATGGTGATGAGGAATTCATCAATTCTGTAATATCTGTCTTCTTGGAAGAAGTGCCTCAGGATCTAGAGGGCTTGGAAAGTGCATTGGAAGAACAAAACCATGAACAAGTTTATCAATTGGCCCATAAAATAAAACCCAATGTTGATTTATTGGGCATGGAGCAAACAAGGGCTACGGCACTACAAATAGAAACCTTGGGTAAAAACGCTGCCAATATAAATGAGATTCGTGATGTATTCCCAGTCTTGAAAAAGGACATTTACCAAGTGGTTTCAGAGCTTAAAAAGGATTTTGATCTATAATGTTTGCAGAAATCATTACCATTGGCGATGAAATTCTCATTGGGCAAATAATCGACACCAATTCTGCATTCATTGCCAAAGAACTCAATAAAATCGGTATTTCCGTTTATCAGATAACATCAGTACAGGATGAGCGTGAACACATTTTGGCCGCTTTGGCCGACGCAAGGACAAGGGCTCAAATTGTAATTGTTACGGG
>JBATIW010000395.1:0-7767 GCA_049668005.1 Maribacter sp. | reverse complement strand
TTGGACAATAGTAAGAAAGAAGAAGTCTTGGTCGAAACTGCGATTCCAGCTGAAGTTACAATGGTGACAGCTCCTGCTCCGGAAGCTACAAAGGCAATGGAGGTAGAAGTACAACCTACCCCAATGGCTGAACAGCAAGAATTGGATGTGCAACCGATGTCGGCACAGGAGATGAAAGAAATGATCGCACGAGCCAAAGAAGGACAGGCAGACGATGACTGCTTAATGTGTGGTTCATAATGTACCAGTGTTTATTGAATTCAAAAACCCAACACATTGTGTTGGGTTTTTTGTTCTATATATGGTCCTAACAAATTCAAGCTAGGAATTCTTTAAATCAATGAAAAGTTCATAATACAAATCACATCATACTAAAAAGAATGCGTGAAGTTGATAATGAAAATGACCTTTCTTATTTTTTAAAATAATAAGGTTTTAGCGCAACTGAAAATAAATAAGCTGCAATATATATTAGCAATATTATAATATATTTATCCATGCCCCAATTAGTGTTATATAAAGATATACGTAAGAAGTTCCTAAAAAGTTGTCTGTAATTATATTAAAAGCATAAATAATATGTTAAAAAATTACAGTATATATACGCAATAGTTCTTATCAGAAATAATCAACCCTTGAAATATCTGTGATAAATTAGCCATACTGAAAAATAAAGCAGGCAATATAAGCCAAGTATGTACAAATAGGAATCCATATAATAGCTTAGACGTCAAATGACTCTTAAAGCTTTCTAAACGGAAAGTTAAAAAAAGGAAGATTTTAAATAGTTTCCAATCAGCGCTTTAGGAGACGTCCATGATAAAAATGATAGGAAACCTTTGAAATAAAAATCAAAGAGATATAGACAGTAAGTGCAACTAGATGTGGGGCCATGGTTGTAAATAAACGAAAAAGTAGGTAAAAGATTACATTATTTCGATGAACTGCACATGAAGTTAATCTTATCATCAATTATAATTACTTCTAAAAATTGGGATTTAAATAACAAAGCTTTTATATATTTAATGAAACAAAAATTAAGAAATGTTATACAAGCACTTTAGATCGAATAGCCTACAAATAAAGACGATTGGATTTTACTTGTTTCTAGGCATAATTTTATGCTTGTCAAATATTTTGTTCGCACAAGAAGGTTATGAACCCACTAAGGAAAATTTAGTAAATAGACAATGGTTTCAGGATGCGAAATTCGGCATGTTCGTACATTGGGGGGTATATAGTGTCTTAGGAGGAGGTGGTGATGCTGGAATTGCCGAATGGATTATGCAGAACAAAAAAATCCCTATTAAACAATATGAAAAAGTACCAGCTTTTTTTAATCCGATAAGTTTCAATGCTGCGGAATGGGTGGCTATGGTAAAAGATGCTGGTATGAAATACATTACAATAACCAGCAAACATCATGATGGGTTTGCTATGTATGATTCAAAGATTTCGGATTATAATATTGTGGATAAAACACCATATGGTAAGGATGTGATCAAAATGTTGGCCGAAGAATGCCGGAAACAAGATGTGAAACTTTTTTTTTACTATTCCCAACTAGATTGGCATCATCCTGATTACTATCCAAGAGGAGGAACTGGGCAAGGTTTTACCGGGAGGGAAGAATCAGGTGATTGGAGTGCATACTTGAACTATATGAATGCACAATTATCCGAATTGTTGACCAATTATGGTCCGATTGGAGGCATCTGGTTTGATGGAATGTGGGATAAAAAAGATGCCGATTGGCAGCAAGGGAAAACCTATCAAATGATTCACAAGTTACAACCTGGGGCATTGATTGGGAGTAATCACCATGTAAAACCTTATCCAGGCGAGGATTTTCAGATGTTTGAACAAGATTTGCCAGGTGAGAATACAACGGGTTGGCAAGGATCCCATATTAGTGAATTACCTTTGGAAATGTGTTTGACTATCAATGGCTCGTGGGGTTTTAATTTAAAGGATCAAAACCATAAATCACCTAAGGAATTGGTACATATGTTGGTCAAGGCCGCAGGCCGAAACGCTAATTTACTTTTAAATGTTGGGCCAATGCCAAATGGCGAAATCCAGCCTGAGCACAAAGCATCATTAAAAACAATGGGCAAATGGATGGACACTAATGGTGAGACAATTTATGGCACACGCAGGGGAATTGTGGCTGCTGAAGAATGGGGGGTTTCTACCCAAAAAGGCAAAAAATTGTATATCCATGTACTAGATTGGAACAAGGAAGTATTATTGGTTCAACCATTCAAAGAAAAAGTACAATCCGTTGTTTTCTTTAAAGATAAAAGTAAAGTCAAATACCGTTTGGATCAATATGGGCTTCTCCTTGAAATTCCAAAGAACAAAAAAGATGGGGTAGATACGATAATTGAAGTCACCCTAAAATAAGCTATAAGAAAGCATCTACCTTCTTATAGGCATCAATGACTGCCTGTTCCCCGGCTTTATCCGGTTTTGAATTGCCGTGTTCCATACCTAGAACGCCATCAAAGCCTTTTTCGTGAATCCATTTGAACACGTTTTGATAGTTGATTTCTCCAGTTGTCGGTTCTTTTCGCCCTGGGTTGTCGCCAATTTGTATATAGGCGATTTCATTCCACGTAAGTTCCATATTGTGGATTAGGTGCCCTTCATTCTTTTGCATATGATAGATATCGTATAATATTTTACAGGAAGGGCTATTTACGCCTTTACAGATTAAATAGGTTTGCTCCGATGTACGCAGATGGAGGTTGGGTGAATCGGAGAGTGGTTCAAGTACCATCACTAAGCCATGGGGTTCAAATATTTCAGCACCACGACGCAGGGCCTCTATGACATTGGCGTTTTGAACACCAATGGGCAGATTTCTTTCAAATCCACCAGGTACAACAGTCATCCATTTGGCGTTAACGCGTTTAGCTACTTCCACGGCCTTTTTACATCCATCTAAAAAAATATCAACATATTCTTTTTTGCCCGCTGCAAGGGTATTGGCCATATTGCCGCCTTTATCCACAACAAATACACCCATGGTCATATCATGTTTTGCCAGCGTTTCACCCATTTTTGATTGGAGTGCCACATCACGTTTCATCATACCATTATCCTCAAAAGCGGTGAACCCTTGATTTGCCATAAAGTTGATTTGGTCAATAGGGTCATCCCCTGCGTGATGCTTAAACATGCCTAAATGAGGTGCATATTTTAAATTGAAGTTGTGCCCCAAATTTGTATTGGGTCGAATGCCGAATGCCAAGTTTCCACCAAGGGAAATGGCCCCAGTGGTCAGAGCGGTTTTTTGAATAAAGCTTCTTCTTTTCATTATGTCTATTTTAAAAAGACCATGCCTGGTCACCTAGAGACCATGCCTTGCCTTCCGTTAATTCTTCCGTATTACCGCATGGAACGTACTCCCCTGGAACTGGTAAATACGCCAAAACTTCCTTGCCGACATATTCAGAGGTTTTATATCCCCAAATGGTCATTCCTCTTAAATTTTTCGCGAATGCATTCACCGAAACATCATCATCAAGCCTCACTGCTGTGCCTTCTTCCAATGCTCCCGTATATTTTTCTAAAGCTTTATCGTTGGCCTTTTGTTGTTCCTTGGATATTCTAAGAGCCTTGCTAAATACAGCTTCAAGCTCTTCAGGTATTAAATCAGCAGCATTTTCCTTACCTGAATCAGCTAACACTTTTTCAATGAATTTTCCCATAGACATTTTTAGGAAGTCTTGTTGTTCTTTTCGCATAACCTGATCAGCAAAACGATCAATGAATAGATCAACCTTGACTTCGCTGGCAGATGGGGTATCTGTTTTCGGGAGGATGATGTCTATCAAATGGGTTAGCAGAGCACCTTCTTGCTTGGTAAAGAAATCAGGGGTCCATTTAAGGCCCTTTTCGGTATTACAACTTTGAACAATACTTATTAATGTAGGGGTTGTCACGGCATAACCTAGGGACAATCCCATATTTTTCAGTGCTTTTCTTCTATCCATTATAAATTTCCTTTTTTAAGCTCTTGAGCAGCATGGTTGGCTGCTCTGGCCGTAAATGCCATATAGGTCAATGATGGGTTAACGCAGCTTGCCGAAGTCATGAATGCACCATCAGTTACATATACATTGGGTACATCGTGTACCTGATTGTTCCCATTAAGTACTGAGGTTTTACGATCTCTACCCATTCTCGCCGTGCCCATTTCATGAATTCCAAGGCCCAGTGCTCCTGGATGATCAAAAGGTTCAACATCCCGTAGCCCAGCTTTTTCAAGCATTTCAACCGCAGATTCCTTCATATCTTTTCGCATTTCCCATTCATTTTCCTTGAATTCGGCATCAAAAGTAACCGTAGGTAATCCCCATGCATCAAGTTTATCATAATCCAATGTCATTCTATTGTCTTGGTATGGTAGAACCTCACCAAAGCCACCCATGCCAAAGGTCCAATCCCCTGGTTTTAGAATAGCTTCCTTTAAATCCTTCCCAAAAGACATCTCAGCAATAGTATCATCCCAATTATTTCTTCCTGCACCACCTTGATATCCAAAACCGCGTTTATATTCTTTTCGATTTGTTGCCCCACCGAGATTTCTAAAACGAGGCAAGTAAATACCACCAGGTCTTCGCCCTTTGTAATATTTATCATCAAATCCATCATACTTACCGGAAGCGCCTACACCTAGATGATGATCCATTATATTGCGTCCCAATTGGTCAGAATCGTTGCCCATACCATTTGGAAATCGGTCAGATTTTGACTGCATAAGAATTGATGCTGAAGCTATTGAAGAAGCACATAGAAAAATTACGTTGGCTTTGAATTCAAAGGTTTCTTTAGTTACCCTATCAATTACCTTAACACCGGTTGCCCTTTTCGTATTTGGATCATACATAACTTCATGAACAATCGAGTCTGGTCTTAGGGTCATATTTCCTGTACGCTCTGCCGCTGGTAAAGTAGAAGATAAACTACTAAAGTAAGCTCCGAACGGGCAACCTCTAATACAACGATCCCTAAATTGGCATCTTAGTCTGCCCTCAAAATATTTATCACTATTAATATGGGCAATACGGCCTCCTGTAATTACCCGATCATCAAAATTTTCCGCTACTTTTTCCCGAACATGCTGTTCCAGGCAATTCAATTCCATCATGGGTTCAAATTGCCCATCAGGTAATTGTGCTAGACCTAATTTTTCGCCAGTAACACCAATGTAGGATTCCACTTTATCATACCATGGGGCAATATCTTTATAGCGTACAGGCCAATCAACAGCAATCCCTTCCCTGGCATTGGCAGTAAAGTCAATTTCACTCAATCTGTAGCTGTGTCGTCCCCATTGCAAGGATCGACCCCCAACGTGATAACCGCGCATCCAATCAAAGCGCTTTGTTTCGTTATAGGGATGTTCGAGATCATTTACAAACCATTCGGCACTTGCTGCCTTGGTTGTATAATTAGTTCTGCTTTGTTTTTCCTGTTTGGCAATCACTTCTTTTGTAGGTTCCCCACCATTCGGAAAATCCCAAGGATCCATGTGTGCTGTTTTATAGTCTTTAATGTGTTCTACCATTCTACCTCGTTCAAGGACTAAGGTTTTCAAGCCATTTTCACATAATTCCTTTGCGGCCCATCCCCCGCTTATTCCTGTACCAACAACAATCGCATCATACGAATCTTCCTCATCATTGTAATAAAACTTACCCATATATTAATTTGTTTACCCTTTAAATGTATTAAATATTAAATAAATTTTCTACATTTAATATTCTTGGGATGCCCATAAAAGGCTACTCAATCGTTATAGTGCTTTCATATCCAAATATAAACTTAGATCTTAATTGAAATGAAAATGAAAAATATGCTCAAAACAGGCTCTTTGCTTGCTTTAACCCTTATTGCTGCAATTCTTTTTTCTTGCAAGGAAACCAAAAAAGAGACTGCTGAAGAAGAAAAGACCTCAGCATTAAAGTCCGATACTTTGGAACCGTTTTTTAAATTGTCATTGGCGCAATGGTCAATTCATAAGATGATTCGCAATGATCAAGTTGATCCATACTCATTTGCCGAAAAAGCGAAAGGAGGGGGTTTTACAGGCTTGGAATATGTGAGTCAATTATATCCAGCAGATATTGAGAATAATGAGTATTCGGAGGAAGCCATGAATGCTTTTGTTGAAAAATCGAATGCTGAAGCCAAAAAGCACGGTATGAAGAATGTACTCTTAATGATTGATGGACAAGGTAATTTAGCGGTTAGCGATGCTGCTGAAAGAAAAGCAGCTGTTGAGAGGCATTTTAAATGGGTCGATGCTGCCGCTGCCATGGGGTGTCATTCGATAAGGGTAAATCTTGCAGGAAGTGAGGTTCCCGAAGAATGGACGGCCAATTCTATTGACGGATTAACACAATTGGCTACTTATGCCAAGGGTAAAAATATCAATATAATCGTAGAAAATCACGGAGGTCTGTCATCTAACGGAGCAATGCTTGCTGAAGTTATGTCAAAAGTGAATATGGATAATTGCGGTACTTTACCGGATTTTGGGAATTTCTGTATAAAACGTTCGCAAACAGGATGTGACGAGGAATATGACAAGTATAAAGGTGTTAAGGAGTTAATGGTACATGCAAAAGCTGTAAGTGCCAAATCGCATGATTTTGATGAAGATGGCAATGAGACCGATATTGATTATGCCAGAATACTTCAGACCGTTAAAGATGCTGGATATACCAGCTTTATTGGAGTGGAATATGAAGGAAACATTTTAAGTGAAGAGGAAGGCATAATCGCCACTCGTGATTTGTTGCTTAAAGCAGCGAAAATGGTAAATTAATAACGGTAAGCTCTATGAAGTTTTTTTTTAATGAATTATTTGATTACAATTTTTATTGCAACAAAAAATGGATAGAGATATGCAATAATTTAGACAGTGTACCCGAAATGACAATGGAGCATTTTAGTCATATTCTAAACGCACATCATATCTGGAATAGTAGAATTTTGTCTGAACCAGCGGAGCTTGTTGTCACACAACAACACCCAATAAAGGAATGGGGAGATTTACACTATGAGAATCAAAGGAGGTCTTTTGAAATTATCACAAATGCGGAAGATTTTGAAAAACGAATAGATTACGACAATGCGGAGGGTAGGCTGTTCATTACAACTTTGCAAGATGTACTCTTTCATATTATAAACCATTCTACCCATCTTCGCGGTCAAATCGTAATGGATTTCAAGAATAACAAACTTGAGCCCTTGGCCATGGATTATATTCATTACAAACGCTAATTCAAAAATCAGATGAATACTAAAATTCGGGTGCAATTATCAGTGATGATGTTCCTGGAATTTTTCATTTGGGGGTCATGGTTTGTTACCATGGGCACTTATCTTCCCAATACCTTGCAAACAAGTGATCCTGAAACAGCAATGGCCTATTCAACGCAATCCTGGGGCGCTATTCTTGCACCTTTTATCATCGGGTTGATTGCGGACCGCTATGTCAATGCAGAACGTATTCTGGGGATATTACATCTTTTAGGGGCACTCTTGATGTACCTTTTATATAGCGCCTCTGATTTTTCAGGCTTCTACCCTTATCTACTGATGTACATGATCATGTATATGTCTACACTTGCTTTGGTGAATTCGGTTTCCTTCAATCAGATGAAAGACCCAGCCAAGGAGTTTTCGATTATTAGGGTATTTGGCACTTTAGGATGGATTTCCGCGGGATTATTGATAAGTTATTTCAGT
>JBATIW010000394.1:0-2979 GCA_049668005.1 Maribacter sp. | reverse complement strand
AGTACCCCCTACTATCACAAAAAAATAGTTTACCATCATCTGCCTTATACCCTGATGCGTTAAATCCTCGATTGTTATCAGATGTAATTACCCCACTTTCCTTTCCAAAATGGACTAAATTATCCCTGTTTTTATTCAATCTGTATATCCCGGTCAAGGTACTTATCCAAAGGTTTTCTTCATTATCCGCGATGACTGACATTACAACGGAACTTATGCTAATTCCTGTACCTTGATCACCTAATGGATAAAATTTATCTAATACTTTGTCATAACGATAAAGTCCTTTGTTTGTGCCTACCCAGATAATCCCTGCCTTATCCCTAAACATGTCATTAGTATCAAAACCTGGCAGATAATGCTTGAATTTACCGGATTTTCGGTCCATTTTATTAATCCCACCCTTCCAGTACGTCCCAATCCAAAGTTCATTTGTTTCTCCTTCAAGAATGCTAGATACATGATCATCGCTAATACTGCTGGGATCCTCATCATCATTTCTAAAATGTGTAAATTTCCCGGTTGCTCTATCTAATAGATTTAATCCTTCCCCATTAACTCCCACCCATAAATTAAAATCCTCGTCTTCATGTAAATCCGAAATAGCATAACCACTCAAACTTGTAGCATCATTTGGATCATGAAGATAACGGGTAAAGTTTCCGGACTCAGCATTATACTTATTTAGGCCGTTGGCCGTACCAATCCAAAAGACACCCATTTTGTCCATAAATATTCTGGAAATAAAATTGCTGCTTAAACTTTTCTCATTTAAAGGGTCATGGACGAATCGTTGAAAGGTTCCATTATTTAAATTTTTACGTAGCACCCCCTTTTTGGCACCCATCCACATATAAAAGGGTGCTTCTTCCATCAAAGACCGAGTAAGACCATCTCCCTTAACATGCGGGATATGAATATTTTGAAGATCTATTTTATATACGTTTTCATCCTGCGTAGTCAGCCAAACTATTCCATCATCTGATGCATGTGCCCACCAACCAGAATTATCCAGGAAGGTTCCTGATTTGTCGGCATCATTTCCAAAATGAGTAATTTTTTGGCTTACAGGGTCATAACGGTTAATGCCATTCGCTGCAGTCCCAATCCATATTTTTTCATCGGAATCTTCTAAAATAAAGGTAATATGATCATAGCCAGCAGACACATTCACCGGTGGGCGACTTAGTTTTTCGGGATGTTTTGGGTCATAGGAATAACGGGTGAACTTCCCTGTCTTACGATCAAGCGTATGCAACCCATCTTTATTAGTGCCGACCCAAAAGTTCCCCTTACTATCTTCGAATATGGCCCTTACTTTATTACTGACAATACTGTTTGCGTCATTGGGGTCGTGCAAATAACGAATGAAAGTACCCTTGCCTCTATCAAATTTATTAAGACCACCTTCAGGATTGTGTTCCCAAGGCAGTCCTGTCCCTACCCAAAGAGTATCTTCCTGATCTTCATAAATGGCCCTTACCTTATTATTACTCAGGCTTGTTGGATCATTGGGATCATGGCTGAAATGATCGAACTTACCTGTTTTTATGTCCAGCCGGTCCAGACCTTCAGCTGTTCCTACCCAAAGATAGCCAAGATGATCCATGTGGATAGCGCTAACAGTATTACTGATCAAACTTTCGGGATCATTGGGATCATGGCGATAATGTGTAAAAGTACCCGACACCGGGTCAAACCTATCTAATCCGCCTACCCCAACCCAGATATTACCGGAAGGATCCGCAAACAAACATTCGGGATAATCACCACCTAATGACTCCGGATCCTTGGGGTCGTGCCGATACCGGGTCATGTGGTTGCCATCATATCTCACAATTGCCCCATTCGTCTGATCCGCGAACCACATAAAACCCTGCGAATCCTGGATAATTGTATTGACCTTGCCTAAATTAACGCCATTGGATCCTTCAATTTTTGTGAATTTAAGTTGTTGGATTTGGGCAGTGCTTATACTGGAAAGACATAAAATGAATACAAGAAGTGAAAACAACTTGTATTTATTAATGCTCGTGGATATAATGCGAATTCTGTTCATATCAATTTTGTGGGATTGCTATGATAAATTCCGTCCCTTCATTTTCTTTAGTTTTAACATTGAGTTCCCCTCTATGCGCTTTTACGATATCATAAGATAATGATAATCCAAGTCCCGTTCCCTGCCCGGTTGGTTTCGTGGTAAAGAAAGGTTGGAAGATTTTGTCCAACACCTTTTTAGGAATACCATTGCCGTTGTCCGTTACAGAGATAAAAACTTTTTCACCTTCTTTTTTTGTTGCTACGGTTACTGTAGGTTCATAACCCTTTTGTTCGAGTTTCTTGCGCTCAGTACAGGCATAAAACGCATTGGTTATTAAATTCAAAACCACTCTGCCCATATCTTGGGGTATAATATTGATTTTGCCAATTGTTTTATCAAAATCAGTTTTCATAGTAGCATTGAACGATTTGTCCTTAGCACGTAAGCCATGATAGGCCAACCGCAAATATTCATCGGCCAAGGCATTGATGTCTGTGGGTTCTTTTTTTCCACTAGTACTTTGGCTATGTTGCAACATGCCCTTTACGATGGCATCGGCCCGCTTGCCATGGTGAATTATTTTTTGTTCATTTTCTTTTATATTATTCAATAAATCATCCTCGTTAGTAAAATCACGGATTTCTTTTTTCCTTTCTTCTTCTAATTCTTCAATCAATTCAGTATTTACTTCCGAAAAATTATTCACAAAGTTCAACGGGTTTTGGATCTCATGGGCAATACCTGCAGTGAGTTCTCCCAATGAGGCCATTTTTTCGGACTGGATGAGTTGGGTTTGGGTGGCTTTGAGATTGGTATGCGCCACTTCAAGTTTACTATAAGCCTTTTTGATCTCCTTTGCCTGGGCCAGTTCTTTTTCTTTGGCTTTTGCTTGGGATTTTGCTAACAATCGCCTTCGCTGAACACGATCTGCAATAAAT